>JBEQCC010000017.1:13001-14180 GCA_041639455.1 Pelosinus sp.
GCTCTTCCCCCTGCCTACGCAGGCGGTCAGGTTGCCCGTGGAGCCAATCTCGGAGTTTTAGGTAATAAGGATTTTATGGACACACCCTTTAACGTTACCAGTTATACCGCCCAGACTATGGAAGATAAGCAGGCCAACACACTGTACGATGTGCTCATCAATGATCCATCGATCCGCTTTACCACCTCTGCTGGGCATAGCAATGAAAACTATATGATCCGCGGTTTAACTGTAAATTATGCGCACCTTTATTTTAACGGAATGCTGGGTATAGCGCCGCAATATCGTGTTCCAGTTGAATTCCTAGAACGGGTGGAAGTGCTTAAAGGGCCCAGTTCCTTTTTGTACGGCGGCGTGAGCACCTCGGTGGGCGGTGCCATCAATCTAGTGCCCAAACGTGCCGGTGAGGAAGATATCACTACCTTTACCACCAGCTATACCTCCTCGTCCCACTTGGGCGGTCATCTTGACATTGGGCGCCGATTCGGAAAAAATAAGGAATGGGGCGTTCGTTTCAACGGTGTGTATGCCGACGGTGAAACCGAAACGGACGGCCAGTCCAAGGAACGGATGCTGGGCACGCTGGGCGTGGATTATCGTAGCGACAAATGGCGTTTGTCTCTGGATGCTTACGGCTCCCAGGAAAATTCTGAAAATGGCGCCGCCTCCATGTATAGGTTATCCACTGGCTATGTGAAAGCGCCTGACGGCTCGACTAATGCGTATAAAGGGACGTCAGGCGCAGTACGGAATAATGGTATTCTGTTTAAAGGTGAGTATGACATACAGGACAATTTAACTGCTTATGGCGGCATCGGCACAGCATCAGTCAACGCAACTGGTTTGATCCAAGGTAATCATATCTATGACATCAAGACCGATGGATCGGCAATTGTCCGGAATGTCTTTAAGCAAAACTTCCGGCTCGGGCAGGTTTTCCAATTCTTGTAAACTTTCATCTTTAAGCCATGTAATATCCAAATTGGTTTTGTCGCGCTTGATAATTTCATCGTAAGTAAAATTTTTGAAGCGTTCCGTTTCCACCCGTTTGGAGCGGTCCTCGGCATGGTAGCACTTCACAAAGTCCGCCAAATGCTCGTCGGAAAGCGAATTTTCCACTAAGGTCAAATTCATATTGGTACGCAAATCATAAACCCATACATCCTGCGTGCGGTGGCC
>JBEQCC010000018.1:0-8550 GCA_041639455.1 Pelosinus sp.
GTTTTTCTCTATACTTTTATTATATCATAGAAGCCTTGATATTCGGGACTTATATGATATTTCATGGGTTTTTCTTAGAGGTGTTTTCGCACCGTCTGACGTCCCAACTGTCTCATTATAGTTAGCCTGCATTAAAACTATTAACGTAGTGGCATTTATCGGACGTAAGCTATGTTGGTGTTAACCCAATTAATAAGATTATTCTCTATTATTCTCACCTTGGGTTATAGCTTTAAAAGAATTAAAGAAAACTGTGTGATTAATATCGTAACGATTGGTTTTTGGAGGTATTGATCCGTTGCTTGAATAACCTATTGGAAGAAGTGCTACTGGAACAAGAGATTCTGGTAATTCAAAGATTTCTTTGATAATATCAGGATTAAAAGATCCCACCCAAACGCTACCCAATCCTAATTCATGAGCTTGAAGCATCATTTGAGTTGTGACAATACTAGCATCAACAACTCCCATATCTTCTTTATCATCAGTCCTTTTCCAGCTAACTGTGGAATCATAACATACTAGCAATGCTAAAGGTGCATTATAATGATATGGCGTACATGATCTTAATTTAGTCAAGCTCTCTTCATTTGCAATAACAAGTATTCGTTGTGGCTGATAATTGTGTGCAGTTGGAGCCACTTTACAGCTTCTAAAATCAAATCTAATTTTTCCGTTTCTATTTTTCTCTCGCTAAATTTTCTAACTGAATATCTTTCCTTTACTAGTTGTGAAAAGCTCATATTATCGTCTCCCTATTTTTAATTTTTATGTTACTATATTAATATAGCACGCAGATATAAATAAACAAGTATGCAGTATTTTCTGTGTAGGTATAAAAAAGATACTGTTGAATTCAAAGGAGTTGCAATTATCAATAATGATCTGAATTATAAATTTCCTAATGATAATATATATGAGATGCAATGTCCTGTTATATATGCACTTGATATTGTGGGACAAAAATGGAAATTGCCTATCATATGGTATTTATCAACTAAAGATGCTATTAGATATAATGAATTAAAACGTGGTGTTAAAGATATTACTAATATGATGCTTATAAAATCTTTACAAGAATTAGAAGCTCATAAACTCATTATCAGAACTCAATATGAAACAATTCCGCCTAGAGTCGAATATTCTTTAACGGAAAGAGGTAGAGCTTTACTTCCTGCTTTGAAGGAATTGCATAATTGGGGTGAAGAACAAAAAAAGTTGATAAATCAAAGTAAAATTATAGATGAAACATAAAATAAAAGTATATGCAAAAGAACTTAGAAATCATTCTAGTCTCTCTTTGATAAAAGGATTTATGGAGATAGTTGAGGACATTCCCTTTTTTGTCACAATAAAGTTGCCAAGAAAGAAACGTCCCCTGTTTTTCGCCGTTATAGATGATACGCAGAAAATTACCATCATTGAGGTGTATCGAGTCAAACGGCGGATTATTAAAAATAAGAATTAGCAGGCTGCATGCTATTCATTTATATTTCTGATGATTATTTAATGCAAAAGTTAGCACTATGGTATTAAGGTAAACCATTCGTTCCTTGGTGTGATTCTTTATATAATAGTGTTCAAAAGACTATCAGAGGGGTATAATATAAGTAAAGTCTTGGAGGTGAAATCAATGACATTAGCAGAAAAGTTATTGAAGGAATTCCAAAAATTGCCTGAGGATAAGCAACGGCAGACCATTGATTTTGTTGAATTCTTGCGTAATAAAGAACAAAAAAAGTTAGAAGATATGATGGATGCTGTTATTGATGATAATAAAGAAGCCTTTCTGGAGCTAGCCAAGTGATGCATAGCTTATCAGTAGAAAATATTATACTTTTACATCAGAAGCTCATAGATCAGACGGGTGGAAGACATGGTGTAAGGGACATGAATTTAGTTGAGAGCGCAATCAGTCGGGCGTTTGCTACTTTCGATGGCAATGATTTATATGAAATGAATGAAGATAAAATTGCGGCGATTGCCTTTGGCCTGATTAATAATCATGGTTTTATTGATGGTAATAAAAGAGTTGGTATTGCTGTCATGCTCTTGCTGTTAAAGCTAAATGGTTATACTTTGCATTATAGCCAAGAAGAGCTTATATTTATGGGGATTCATATAGCTGATTGAAGCATGGATGAGGTTAGTATTAAGGAATGGATTAATCAGCATAAGCAAGGCTAATCAGTCATTTGAGTTAATAAAATTCTTGAATTTTTTCAAATAAACGCATGAAAACGTGGGAACAGGGATAATGTTTCAACGCAAGAGAGTCAAAAAAGGAACGTCCCAACTGTCAAAGGAACGTCCCAACTGTCTCATTATGACGATGAATATTTTTATAGTCAAAGCAGCCGTTGAATCGGCTGCTTTTGTAGTTTGGAACGCCTCCCAGTGTCAAATTGCTTAAAGGCATAAAAAAGGTGTCGATAACTCCGTCCCATTGACATCCGGTTAGTGATCTTATGCAGGGCGCATAGGGGCAGGCTTGCCTTATTGCGTAATGGATTCTAGATTTTTACGCTATGATTGACATATCTAGAAAAATAGATATAATAAAAACATGGAATCTTTACTAATATTTAAAGCTTTATCCAATGAAACTCGTCGCCAAATTTTAGAATGGTTGAAAAAACCGGATGAAAACTTTGATCCTAAAACATGCTTACCTGCTGATGCCGATTTTAAGGGAGGAATTTGCGTAGGAAGCATTCAAGTCAAAGCCGGACTGACGCAATCGGTTGTTTCGAGCTATTTATCGATGATGCAAAAGGCTGGACTTTTGGAATCTAGGCGGTTTGGACAGTGGACTTATTATCGCCGGAATGAAAAGTGCATTGAGGAGTTCTCAGATTACATCAGAAATGAATTATGAGAACTTCTCAAATTCTAAAGTATTTACTTTTTTTATGAATATATATCTATATTTTTAGAGATATATATAATGATATGTGGTTTGTAGTATGGCAAATAATCCATTCATAGAAGGAGGCTTGATAATGGCATTTCCACTGCGTATCGTTTATCCTGCCTAAGATCTTGCTTAGGACGTTCTGAAAAGCAGGAACTCTTTGAAAAAACTGGAATGCAGCAGCTTTATTGACAAAGTCGCTGGAGGGAGAGGCATCACAGGACGCTTAAACGGAATTGGTGCACCTTTATCATCTCAAATTCAGGGGGTATGCCAGTTGTTTTGCCTGCAAAAGAAAAGACGGTAAAAGTTACGGGAGATGTGCGATGAATGACGATTTGACCCCGATCCTTGAGAAAGTGAGTCAGCTGATGTCCTTATTTTAGGCTCTCCTATCTATATTGGAACTGTTACAGGAGAAATGAGATCATTTGTGAAGAGACTCATATTTCCATACTATTTGATAAATGACTTGGAGGTAAATATTATGAATGTTAGTGAAGCTTTGCAAACCCGCCGCTCCTGTAGAGCATTTAAGGCGAAAGGGGTTGACAGAGATACGATTCTTGCTATACTGAATGACGCATTGCGTGCCCCGTCTTGGGGGAATTCGCAGCCCTGGGAAATATGGGTTGCGGGAGGCGAATTACTCACTGAGATTAATCAGGCTTTTTTGTCGAATAAAAAAGATCACGTTCCTACAACGAGTGACATACCCCGTCCGGTAAAATGGACAGCAGAGGCTAAAGCAAACATGAAGAAATCTATATCTGATATCTCTCATATTGCGGAAGATTCGTCTAAGATGTTCGCGGAGCTAAATGATAAGTTCTTTTACGCACCGGTGGTTATTTACCTTTGCATGGATAAGATTCTTTCCTCGTGGTCAATGTTCGATCTTGGGGGCATTTCACAGAGCATCATGCTGGCGGCAACGGAACGTGGCCTTGCGACAATGCCAGCGGTGCAGCTCGCTCATTATCCGGAGATTTTACGCAGCAAGCTTGAGATTCCAGACAATTTGTCTATTGTCTTGGGAATTGCGATTGGTTATGAAGATGAGCAGCATCCGTTCAACAAATTTGTAAGCACTAGAAGTCAGGCAGCAGATGTGGTTACAATTAAAGGAATGGAATAGAGGTTAACATAGAAAGAGTAACAATATATTGATCACAAGATAATTATGTTCACCGTATTGCTAAAGCGGCACTTAAACAAGAAAAGCTTTAATGCCAAATTAATTATTAGTAATGAGGAGGCGCAGGTATTGAGACGTTCCAAACTGTCCACCAATGCTGCTGCCTGGTCGTTGTGGTGAAGAAAAGTGAATTTTTCCTCTAGAACTTTGTACAAAAAGCTATGATGAAGAATCTGTTTACATCGGAGGAGATATTTGCTTTTTACCTGCTAAAAAACTCGGAAGATGACATTTTCAAGTTTAAAAATACGAGCGAATTATGCAACATTTTCCCTATGAGCAGAAAGGGTTTGTATAATGTAATTAATAAGTTTATAAAGATGGGCTTTATAAGAAAAGAAAGAAAAGCAATTGCTTTCACCGATAAAAATCAATTGCTTGAGCTTTCCGTGCATGTTAGAGAATTTAATGTGATAAACGGAAGCAAGATTAATTTTGATATTTAGGTTGGAAAGTTTGCCGCTAAAAATAAAATAAACTCCTATCAAATCCAAAGGGATTTGATAGGAGTTTATTTTGTAAAGAACCACCAACTATGCTGGTGAGAGGGGAATAGCTTTAACGTTGCGGAGTGAATACAAAAGATAAGCTGAGCCTTTGGGAAAATAAAAGGTTCAGCTTTTTTATGATTACTGGAATATCTGTCATAGAGGGGAGAATTTTATTTATGCCTTTCCTTCATCAAAGATATAAATAAACGAGCTGCTTTAGAAAGGTATTTTCCCTTTTGATAGGCTATAACAGCTGTTCTCGTATTCATTGATTCCTTTATGGAAAAATAGCAAGGATGTTCGGACATATACCTGTGTCTAACTAATGTATCAGGGAGTAAAGTGGCTCCAAGTCCAGCTACAACTAAAGCTTGTGCTGCCTCCATGCTTTGGCTTTCAAGAATAATCTTCGGTTTAAATCCAGCTTGTGCACAAAGATCAAGTAAAGTCTGATGCAATCTTTGTCCATGCTTCATTAGAATAAATGGTACTTCCTTTAGCTCGGAAATGTTTATATTTGTCCAGGGAGGCTGGTTTGAATTACTTCCTCTATTTTGTTTGCTTAAGGGATGGTGTGGTGATAACGCAATTAATAGTTCCTCTGTCAAAATCGGCTCATAAGCAAAGATATCCTCTGCTATTGGCAGGAGTACGATTGAAAAGTCAGTGGTGCCATTTAAAACAAATTCTTCTAACTCTGCTGTAGTGCCTTCGGCTAAAACAATTTCAATACCTGGATATTGTCTTTGAAAAAGAGGCAGCACTTGTGGCAGGAGATACGTACTTCTAAAAGGAGAACTTCCGATCGTAAGGCGACCTTTTTTTAAATCTGCGATGTCATCCATTTGCTGGATCATTTGATCATTCAAGTCTAAAATTCGATTTGCAGTCTCGATATATAATTCCCCGGCAAAAGTAGGTCGCAAGGGAGTCGATGTCCGATCAAACAACAAGACACCTAATTGTTTCTCCAGCCTTTGAACGCATTGGCTTAAAGAGGGTTGGGTGATATATAATTTTTTAGCAGCCTGAGAAAAACTTTGTTCTTCCGCTACTTTTAAGACATATTTCATTTGACGATATTCCATATGATGCTCCACTTATTTTTTTACTCATAGGATTTATACTATAGAGCTAATAGATATTTTAGTATTAGACCTATTATTCATTGTATATTACAATACTATCAAATGCAATAATGACTGAATATATAGAATATATCGATTTTCAAATGATGGAATGTTCTAGAGTTATTTTATCGTTTTCAATTTATTCGTGTGGACTGGCATTAGGTCAAAGTAGTATGAAATACTTGTTTGTGGTAAGGAATTAATAGTATCGAGGAGGTTATTACATGAGCAAAGAAGAAAAAATTCAGGCGATGACAGAGATTATGACTAAATTTACAGGTTATATGGGTAAACACCTGCCTGATGACGTTACAGCGAAGCTAAAAGAATTACGCGAACAGGAAGATAGCTATCTGGCAAAAGTCGTATATGATTCCATGACTGAAAATCAGGAATTGGCTAATCGGCTGAACCGTCCATGCTGTCAGGATACTGGAGTTGTCCAGTATTTTGTCAAGGTTGGATCGAAATTTCCATTGCTGGCAGAGGTACAAGATATATTGCGGACAGCGGCTCTAGAAGCCACAAAGGAAGCACCGCTGCGTCATAATGCTGTGCAAATCTTCGAAGAGAAAAACACAGGCACGAATACAGGTGAGCGCATTCCTTGGATAAATTGGGAGATCATTCCTGACGAGAGCGGTATTAATATTGAAGTATACATGGCTGGTGGCGGCTGTAGTTTGCCAGGGCAGGGTAAAACGTTGATGCCTGCAGCAGGGTATGAAGGTGTTGTGGAGTTTGTTTTTGACGTGATGACATCCTATGGGGTCAACGCTTGCCCACCATTATTGGTAGGAATAGGAATTGGCGGCTCCATTGATGTGGCAGCAGAACTTTCGAAAAAGGCACTATTTCGTCCACTGGGAGTACGTCATTCTAATTCACGGGGTGCAGAAATGGAGCGGTTGGTGGAGAAAGGTCTCAATGACTTAGGTCTTGGACCACAAGGCTTATCTGGCAAGAACTCTGTTATGGGCGTGCATATGGAAACAGCAGCTCGCCATCCGTCCACCATTAGCGTAGCGGTATCTATCGGGTGCTGGGCCCATAGAAAAGGTAATATTCAAATCAATGAAGATATGACTTATGAAATTACTTCACACAGGGGGGGAACACTGTGAAAAAGATTTTAACAACACCAATTCAGAATGAAGACCTTGAGCAGCTAACAGCGGGAGATGTTGTGTATCTAAATGGATATCTAGTTACCTGCCGTGATATGCCTCACCGTCGTCTTGTCGAATTAGGTCAAAAATTACCTGTCGATCTGGCAGGATTAGCAATTTTCCATGCAGGACCAATTGTTGTTAAAGAAGACGATGGATGGAAAATGGTTTCCATAGGACCTACCACCAGTATGCGGATGGAAAAGTTCGAAAAAGAATTTATTGCAGAGACAGGGGTAAAGCTGATCGTCGGCAAAGGCGGTATGGGCCCAAATACGGTGGAAGGATGCCAAACTCACAAAGCTGTTCATGCAGTGTTCCCTGGTGGCTGTGCGGTACTGGCTGCGACGGAAGTGGAAGAAATCGAAAGAGTTGAATGGTTAGAACTTGGCATGCCCGAGGCGCTTTGGGTCTGTAGAGTGAAAGAATTTGGTCCGCTGATTATTTCTATTGATACCAAAGGAAATAACCTTTTTGAAACCAACAAGGCCATATTCAACGAGAAGAAAGTATCAATCGTTAAAGATATTTGTAGTCAGGTTAAGTTTATAAAATAGTTAAAGCAGTCCGTATAGAGGGAGTTTGTGGGAAAGGTTCTTACAAGCTTCCTTTAATTAGAAAGTATAACGATAAATAAAATCACTATATAGAGAAAGGGTAGCGTAGAGTTGTGGGTTAGCAAATCTACCAGGTGAAATTATGGATACTATGAATCATGTTACACCTAAAATAACTCCTTACACAGCAAAGAAGACGAATATTCGCTGGATAGTCGTAGCCATATTATTTATTGTTACTATCATCAATTACGCCGATCGTGCTATGATTGCACTGGCCGGCCCAGAGATCGCAAAAGACTTGAATATGGATTCTGTAGCAATGGGTTATATCTTTTCTGCCTTTGGTTGGGCCTATGTACTTTGTCAGTTACCAGGAGGATATTTATTAGATCGATTTGGTTCAAAAAAAGTGTATGCAGCTAGTATTTTCTTTTGGTCTTTATTTACATTATTTCAAGGTTTCGTTGGTTTTCTAGCTGGATTTACTGCAGTTGCTACTTTGTTTGCGTTAAGGTTCATGGTTGGGGCTTCTGAAGCACCTTCATTCCCGGCAAATAGTCGAATTGTTGCGGCTTGGTTCCCTGCCTCAGAGCGCGGTACTGCGGCAGCTATTTTTAGTTCAGGTCAAGCTGCTGCCACCGTATTGTTTGGGCCGCTGATGGGATGGCTTGTATTCACTTATGGTTGGTACTATGTCTTTGTGGTTATGGGCGTTTTAGGAATGCTATTCACATTGGTATGGAATAAGTTTATTCATAATCCTAAAGATCATCCGATGGCAAATGAAGCTGAGATTCAATATATTACAGAAGGCGGCGGCTTGGTTGATATGGATCAAGCAAAGAAAGATGGAGCTAAGCAAAATGGACCTAACATGAAATATGTTAAACAACTCCTTAAAAATCGTATGATGTTAGGAATCTATATTGCCCAATACTGCATTAACGCTACGATATATTTCTTTATTACTTGGTTTCCGGTTTATCTGGTGCAGGCTCGTGGAATGACGATTCTCAAAGCCGGCTTTGCTGCATCTGTACCCGCAATATTTGGTTTTGTGGGCGGAATTTTGGGTGGAATGTTATCCG
>JBEQCC010000018.1:8560-13733 GCA_041639455.1 Pelosinus sp.
CGATTTCTTACTCAAAAAGGGGTATTCCCTTACTATTGCCAGGAAAATACCGATTATAGTAGGAATGTTATTAGGAACCACGATAATCGCCTGTAATTATGTGGACACGGAATGGATCGTCATCGCTGTTATGTCTGTAGCTTTCTTCGGTAAAGGTCTGGGTCAACTTGGCTGGACCGTCAATTCCGATACTGCGCCAAAAGCAATCGTCGGTGTGAGCGGCGCTGTATTAAACATTTTTGGCAATCTTACCAGCATCATTACCCCTATTGCAATTGGTTATATTATAAAAATAACAGGATCGTTTAATGGTGCGCTGGTTTATATTGCTCTACATTGCCTTGTTGCTATTTTCTGTTATTTGTTTGTTGTTGGAGAAATTAAACGGGTTGAACTTAAAGATTAAGCTAAAATGAATGAAAATCACGGTCACGTTTGAAGTTGATGCTTCACATATGACCGTGATTTTTGTGTAAAATTTTTTAGAACACTTGGCAGTTACTGAGGTATTTCCAATGTTACTCTCTTCATCATGAGAATTATTTTCTTTGCTTAAATCATTATTGGTTAATACGAAAGAGCAGTGCAATTGTGATAAAATAGAACTGCGCTAGTACGGCTGAAAGGGTGTTTGTATGAATAGGGTTTATGTACGAATAGCTATGGATATTGAAAAGAGCATCCACGAAGGGGACTATCAACTCCATAAAAAACTCCCCTCTGTCAGAGACTTGTCTGAAAAATACAGTTGCTCACAAGGTACTGTTATTAAGGCATATGAAACGCTGAAAAATAAGCATCTCATCTATTCTTTACCGCAAAGCGGTTATTATGTTGTGGAGAATGTCATTAAAACTGAGAACATTGATACTGCGGTTGTAGACTTCTCTACAGGTAATTTATTAATGCGTGATATGCATATACCTGACCTTAATCATTGCTTGAATAGAGCTGCGGATATATACCAGGATCTATCCTTATCACATACTGTCTATGGTGTAGAATCATTACGAAAATTATCCGTCAGGTACTTAGCTGATTTTCAAGTATTTACTCCGATAAATAACGTCTTTATTAATTTAGGTATTCAGCCAGCACTCAGTATTTTGGCTCAAATGCCTTTTCCTAATGGTAAGAATGCGATCTTGATCGAACAGCCAACCTATAAATACTGTATCGACTCTCTGAAATTTTCTGGTGCCCAGGTGATTGGAATTCGCAGAGATGAGCAAGGAATTGATCTAAATCGCTTGGAGGAACTGTTCAAAAACGAACCCATCAAATTTTTTTATACCGTTCCTCGCAATCACAATCCATTAGGTACAACCTATCCAAAAGCACAACGAAAGGCCATTGCCCAACTAGCTGCCCGGTATGATGTATATATTGTAGAGGATGACTATTTCGGAGATATCTCTTACGATTCCAGATACGATCCCATCTATGCCTATGGTGACCATCATCATCACATATACTTAAAAAATTTTTCTAAAATACTCCCTTGGATTCGAGTTGGAGTTGTAGTCATCCCCAATGATCTTTTAAAGATCTTTACAGAACATACACGTTTCTCCTATTATTATTCGTATTTTTCAGCTTCTTTGATATCACAAGCTACATTAGAGATTTATATTCGCAGTAATATACTAAAAAAACATGTCCAATCCATAAAAAAAGAACTCTCCGATAGATTGAAATGTCTGGATAACAATTTTCGTAACTTGGCTGCCTATAATATCAAATGTATCGGTGGCAAAACAGGCTATTATTCTTATTTGAAGCTGCCGGATTATATAAATGAAAACCGGTTTATTGAGAATCTAAAAAAACGTCATGTTCTCATTGCCGGCGGAAGTAATTACTCATTTTACATTGATAACTCTTGGCGTGAGAAAGGAATCCGACTGAGCATTGCACGTACTAATAAAGCTGCTATTAACAAGGGATTTGAGATAATCTATGAAGAATTGAAGCGCCGTTAAGACTAAAAGCACAGGACGGTTCATGAACCACTGAAAAAAAGACACTATTATGGATGTGAAAGCAGGGAGCACTGATATACGCTCAAATTGATGATAGATTTGGATGGAAAAGAGTATGTGATAGTCAAGAATAATAGAACTGGCGTTAGGATGTTGAGATGTCTAAAAATCACAGCGCAAGTAAGAGGGGCTAATCAACGATCCTCCACTTACTCATGTAAAATGCTTCTGACAAAATAAATATAACCAGTGAATTTTTTATAAAAAATTCACTGGTTATATTAAAAAAAATTGAGGAGTTGCATCATTTCAATAAAATTGAAATTTTAGCTTCGCAATAGCAAAAGTCTTCAACTGCTGCCGTGTCATCTAGGATATTTTCCAGGTAGGCGTTTCCGGTGAATGTGAGTCCGTGACCATTGGCATAGTCCGTAAGTTGTTGAAGGGTTGGGTCCATGTCCGTCCAGGAGCCTCTGTAATAGCCAACAAGATAACGACCTGCAGGCTTATACGTCCAATTCACAGCTTTGCTGTTGTTCTCATCTATATGATAAAAGCAATTGGTCAATTGACTGAAATCTCTTTGTTGCATTTTTTCTGCATCCATCATATAGCCAAGGGGGTATCCGTTGTAGGTTCGGGTATGATAGCAGTCATGCATAAATTTCAGCGTAACTTTCATTACTTGTTCCATCGATATTCCGGAGGTCGGTTCGCTGGTTACGATAGCTTGCGCCTTGGATTCAATGATTTCAATTTTTGAGTAATCCATCTCCGATGTTGCTTCCATCCTGTTAATCTTATTCTGTACGACTCTTTGCAGCCACATAAGCTCAGCAATTTCTTGTTCGAGCATTTGATTTTGATTATACAGCAATGTTCGTGTCTTTTGTGGAGTGTAATGTGCCAAATGCTTTTTGATTTCTTCCAATGGAAGACGGAGTTTGCGCAGCAGTTGAATCACATCGAAAAAAACGCTTTGTCCATATGTATAATAGCGGTATCCGTTTTTTTTCACGATAGCCGGCTTGAATAAATCAATACTGTCATAATACATCAAGGTACGCTTGCTAACGCCGTACAGAGCGGCAAATTGCCCGGTTGTAAATTCTTTTTGAAAAAAATCATTCATGATGTAATTTCCTTTTTTCTTGACTATACAGTTACTGTATAGTTTATTATAAATCAATAGTTATAAAATAGTCAATTTTTAGGAGTGCATAACTCTAATGGGATGGTAGCAACAGGACTTGGCGGCGCAGCAAGCAATGCTGCAATATCGTTAACAAATAAGGGGGGGAGAATTGTGTTTTCAGCAAAAGTCAGGAAGAATTGCTGCGTAGGATTGGGCGCCATAATGATTGGTTTGCTCATTATGGGATGTGGCAGCACTAAGACGATGGTGCAGGAAAAGGCAGTGCCGGTTAAAGCAATAAAGGTTATCCAGCAAGATGTAACGAGAGCAAATGAATATGCTGGACAGATTCAGGGAAAAAATGAAGTGAAAATTCAGGCACGTGTATCAGGCAATATTGTGGAAAAAATGGTTTCCGGCGGTGATGTGGTCAAAAAGGGGCAACCCTTATTTCGTATTGACAGCATTCAATATGAAAGTACATTGCTCTCTGCCCAGGCGCAATTGGTGCAAGCCGAGACCAATTGGGAAAACTCAAGGATTGATACGGAGCGATATCAAAATCTGTTGAATGCGGCAGCCATTTCGGAACAGCGTCTGACTACTCAGAAAGCCACCGAACGCCAGAATGAGGCTTTAGTGGCTTCTTACCGTGCGTTAGTAAAAAAGGCGCAGGATGATGTAAACAGTACCTTAGTTGTTTCGCCAATAGACGGACGCATTGATGTAAATGATGTCGGCGTAGGAACCTATGTGCAGGCAGGGAGTACCACGTTAGTCACGATGGGTGCTCTGGATTCGGTATTTGTGCAATTTAACATGAGCGAAAATGAATATCTTAACTTGCGGCAAGTGTCCCAGAGCTATATTGCCAACAGCGGTTGGGGCGAAGATGTCATGATTACATTAAGTAATGGTGCAGTATATCCGATAAAGGGGAAAGTCACTCAGGCGGATCGAAGCTTGGCCAATAATAGTGGAACACTGACGTTAAAAGCCTCTTTTGCCAATCCTGATGGGATATTAATCCCAGGCATGTTTGCTAGAGTTAAAATCCCCGGCATACCAGAGAAAAATGCAATACTGGTTCCTCAAAGGGCTGTGCAGCAGGTTTTGGATAAATCCCTCGTCATAATTGTCAATGCTGACAATACAGCAGAACCGCGGTCGGTGGTTCTGGGAGAAAAGTTGGGCAGTTATTACCTTGTAAAAGAAGGGTTAACCGCAAATGACACAGTTGTTGTCGAAGGACTGACAAAGGTTCAGGAGGGAATGGCAATTGATGTGACTATCGTCACTCCCGATGAATTGGAGCTATCAATTAACTCCTAGGAGGTGTACATAATCGTGGCAAGATTTTTTATTGAACGTCCAATTTTTGCAATTGTTCTTTCCATTATGATTGTGGTAGCTGGAATGATTGCCGGACTGAATCTTCCCATCGCTCAGTACCCGCAAATTCAGCCGCCGACAGTATCAGTGTCGGCAGCCTATATTGGTGCAAACGCTGAAGTGGTTAATCAGACGGTGGCCCAAGTGCTGGAAGAGCAGGTGAATGGTGTCCAGGGTATGAACTATATGAGCTCAAATTCCGATGATTCGGGTGCCTATAGTCTGGAAGTGGTCTTTGATCTAGGTATCGATGGAGACATCGCTGCCGTTAAGGTACAGAACAGTGTCGCCCAGGCCAATGCCAATTTGCCGGCAGAAGTAACCGCGGCTGGCATTACCACCAGAAAGGCATCTTCTGACATGGCAATGATGCTGAGCTTCTATTCCCCCAAGGGTACCTATGACAGTGTATTTTTAACTAATTATTTCAATATCTACTTAAAAGATGCTATTAAGCGGGTCAATGGTGTCGGCGATATGATGGTTCTGGGGGCGGATTTTTCCCGGCGTATCTGGATTAACCCGGATCGCATGGCGGAACTGGAATTAACAGTCTCCGACGTCATTGACGCCATTAAGGAACAGAATGTCCAGGCGCCAGCCGGTACAATCGGTGCCATGCCTGTACCCAAAAAGCAGGAGTTTCAATATACTGCGAAAGTGC
>JBEQCC010000019.1:0-6892 GCA_041639455.1 Pelosinus sp.
CGTATTTTACATGAAAATGATACGCGATCTTAACATTATCCAACACGGATAGTTCAGAAAAGAGGCGAATATTTTGGAAGGTTCTGGCTACCCCTTTTTGCGTGATTTGAAAAGGTTTGAGTCCAAGAATACTTTTATCATCAAATTCAATTTCACCAGTTGTCGGTTGGTATACACCCGTCAGTAAGTTAAAGGCGGTTGTTTTTCCTGCTCCATTAGGACCAATTAATCCGATTAACTCGCCTTTGCCAAGCTCAATGGAAAAATCGGATACGGCCTTAAGTCCGCCAAAAACTTTGGAAAGTTTAGTTGCCTTGAGTATTGCCACGCTTATTACCTCCCATCAAACGGCCAAAGATTTTAAGGCTGATTTCCTTATTACCAAATAATCCTTGGGGCCGATACAACATTAATACAATCAGCATTAATGAATAAATAATCATACGCCACTCAGGATAGCTAGCTAAGGCTGCAGAAACAAAAGTCAATAATATAGCCGCAGTAATCGATCCGCTAATACTACCTAAACCCCCCAATACTACAATGGTCAAAATATCAAAGGACTTCATAAAAGTAAAGGATGCAGGGTGAGCAATATAAAAGTAATGAGAGAATAAGGCTCCTGCTACACCAGCAAAAGCAGCACCAATCGTGAAAGCCATTACTTTATATTTTGTAGTATCAATTCCCATTGCCTCAGCTGCAATCTGATTCTCTCGAATCGAAATACATGCTCGGCCATGGGTAGAGTTAATGAAATTTCTAATAAAGAATACAGTGAAAACAGTGGCAAAAAAGACCCACGTAAAGTTACTAAGACGAGGTATGCCCATAAAACCAGATGCGCCGCCTACATAAGGAATATTCAAAATGGTAATTCTGATGATTTCCCCTAAGCCTAAGGTCGCAATGGCTAGATAATCACCATCTAAACGCAATGTTGGTAAACCAATCACAAATCCTAAGAAACCAGCAGCTGCTGCTCCACCTAAAATAGCAACAATAAAAGGCAATTGTAATTTAACAGTGAGTACAGCGCCAAGATAAGCTCCCACAGCCATAAATCCTGCATGACCGATAGAAAACTGACCTGTAAAACCATTTATAAGATTTAAGCTTACCGCCAGAATCACATTAATGCAGATTAAAATTAAATTTAATTCCCAAAAGGGTCCAATAACATTTAACATAATCAAGCTTTGCACAACAGCATACAATGCTATACATGCCACTAACGACAGCAATTCCTTCTTATTCTTTCCCATTATTATTTGCCACCTACACTTTCTCACGAACGTTTTTACCCAATAAGCCAGAAGGCTTAAACAGTAAAATAATAATTAAAATGGCAAACGCTGCAGCATCACGGAAAGTGGATGAAATAAAGCCACTCACCATAGCTTCAATAACGCCCATTATAATACCACCAAGCATTGCCCCTGGAATCACTCCAATACCACCGAGAACAGCAGCTACGAATGCTTTAAGACCTGGCATAATACCCATTAAAGGATCAATTGAATTATAATAGACACCAACTAACATGCCTGCTGCGGCGGCTAATGCAGAACCAATTGCAAAGGTCATGGAGATAACACGGTCAACATCTATCCCCATTAATCGAGCTGCATCGGTATCAAAAGATACTGCACGCATCGCTTTACCGATTTTGGTACGTTGTACAACAAAAGTTAAAATAACCATCAGAATTACGGATATGGCTAATATAATTACCTGCTGACTATTCACTACAATATTACCAAAGGTATAGACTTGAGATTGGAATAGCGCTGGAAACGTTCTCGGCTGCGGTGTCACAAGAAGCATACCGCCATATTCTAATAATAAAGATACACCAATTGCTGTAATCAATATCGCAATTCTAGGTGCCTTTCGCAGTGGACGGTAGGCTAACCTTTCAATTGTCATCCCGACTATGGCAGCCACTACCATGGACACAATTAGCGCTGGAAAAAAAGAAAGCTTGAACGTCGTTGTCGCAAAAAACGCTACATAAGCGCCTACCATATAAATATCACCATGCGCAAAATTAATCAACTTAATAATTCCATACACCATTGTGTAACCTAAAGCAATAAGTGCATAAATGCTGCCAAGAGATATACCATTTATTAATTGCTGTAAAAATTGCTGAGTAATTGAAAAATCCATGATTTCGCCTCCTACATTTCTTTTATATTTAAGGGGTAAAGCGATGCCTTTTCCCTATATTTTTCATACTGAAGAAACAACTGCAATAAAGTCTAATAGAGTCTGTTTCAAAATTCCCATCTACCTTTATTGTCCCTGTGCGTTTTCACTAAACATACGTCTTTGTATGTCTCGCTCAAATGCTCGTAAGGACTAGCATCTGGATATTTTAAAACAGCCTCTCAAAACAGGTTATATGTGCTTTTAATGCCACTTTAGAATCCCTCGTAACCGCTCTTAGAATTATATGCTTATCTTTCCTCTGCGGATATTTTCCTATGATATATACGTAATTATAGATACATTGTCTTCTAGTGTCAATACTTTTATCTTTTAATTCAATGGCTAATCTCTTCCAAAAACACAAACACTCATTTGCACTATACTTTTATATAATTTTTCAGGTTAAAA
Source organism: Pelosinus sp. (assembly GCA_041639455.1). GTDB lineage: Bacteria > Bacillota > Negativicutes > DSM-13327 > DSM-13327 > Pelosinus. Next base: position 2,623 of record JBEQCC010000019.1, read on the forward strand.
TCGTATCACTTTATACTTATGCAATAATCATGCCATGTATGTTCTATATATCAATACATTAGCGGCCTTTATTCCTCCGTAAGCTTTATTCCATAAGTTCTAGCAAGTAAGTTAATCTTTTTTTAAAAACATTATCCTCTTCTAAAATCTCTTCGGTGTTCATCTGGTTTATCCCTATGGGTGGCTTTTTTCGTCTGTAATTTGACATATTCGTCAATTCATTGACAATGTCACTCCATACCGCTATTTTATATTGAAGCAATGTTTCCCTTTCTTTCACTTGCTAAAAACCACAAAAGCACAATGCCACACCAGTAGCATCATGCTTTTGTGGTTAATAATACCAAAACTTATGCTCTTATTCCAGCAAGGGTAACTCTGGATAAGATCTTAAGAATATCAATATGCTAACGCTTATCGATATTACATAAACAATTAAGGATTAATTTTTTCTTTAAAAGTTTGCTTGCCATCCTTCATTTCAATAATAACAGCACTTTTTACTGCATCATGAGTCTCATTTAACGTAATTAACCCTGATACAGCATTATAGTCTTTTGTCTTAGCCAACTCATCTTTGATCTTCACTGTATCAACACCATTGGCACGCTTAATGGACTCAATGACCATCATCGTCGCATCATAAGCTAATGCAGCAAAAGCATCTGGAGTTTCTTTATATTCTGCTTTATATGCATCAACAAAAGTCTTAATTGCTGGACTATTGTCATCTGGTGAGTAATGATTTGCAAAAAACGTATTATTCAGCGCTTGCGCTCCAGCGATTTCTGGAAGCTTCGCAGAATCCCAGCCATCACCTCCAAGAAGCGGCATAGTTAAGCCAATTTCTCGAGCCTGTTTCGCAATCATACCGACTTCTTGATAATAACCTGGTACAAAGACGACATCCACATTCGCAGCTTTAATTTTCGTTAATGTAGCTTTAAAATCCGTATCTTTTGCCAGATACGCTTCTTCTACTGCAATTGTACCGCCATTCTTAACAAAGGTTTCTTTAAAGAACTGCCCTAAGCCCTTAGCATAGTCACTGGAATTATCAATATAAATTGCTGCAGTCTTAGCCTTTAAGGTTTTCATGGCAAAATTTGCCATTACTGAGCCTTGGAAAGGATCAATAAATGCTGCTCTGAATAAATATTCTCGAACCTTATTAGTTGTAGGATCTACTGTCACTTTAGGATTGGATGCTGTCGGACTAATTGCTAAGACTTTATTATCGTTATTGACTTGAGCACCAGCAATTACGCTGGAAGAAGCAATTGGCGCAATAACGGCTACTACCTTATCCTGGGTAATTAATTTCTGCATAGCATTTGCAGCTTCTGCAGCTTCGCTCTTATTATCTGCAACTACTAAACTTAACTGTTTACCTAGAACACCACCATTAGCATTTACTTGTTTAATTGCTAAATTTGCACCATTGCTTGCAGATTTGCCAAAAGTCGCATTGCCACCAGTCATTTCTAAGTTGGCACCAAGTTTAATTACATCACTATCTTGTTTACCGCTGCATCCTGCTACCATTAAGCCCAGCATGGCAATAGCCATAAAGACACTGATCCACTTACTTGTTTTTTTCATAAATGCATTCTCCTTCTAAATTATGTATTTTCTTCATGTAAAGTCCGTATCCACTGTTCGAAATACGCCTTAGTCCTCCCCAGGCGAATAATCGTACTTATCACAAGCTGTATTATAGACATATTGCGCCTTGCTGTCAATACTTCCAGAGAAGACTTTGGAGTATTTGTCCTCGTTCCATGTACATTGACGATTTTTTCAGTAAATTTTACTAGCATCCAACTATTTCCTCCTTTCTTGCGGTAATAAATATCTTGCAAATAAAGAATTATCTCTTCACTATCTATCCAATTTTAAAAAGATCGGACATATCCTTAAAGAATAAAAGCACTCTCTCTTCATATTCTATTTTTAATCCATAAATATAAAAGAACTTGGCTGGCGCCAAGTCCTTTTATATTTATGGATTAATTTTCTCTTTAAAAGTTTGTTTACCATCTTTCATTTCAATAACAACACCGCTCTTAACCGGATCATGATTTGCATCCAACGTAATTACTCCTGTTACGACTTGCAAATCTTTTGTTTTTTCTAATGCATCTCTAATTTTATCAGGTTCCGTGCTATTTGCCCGTTTAATCGCGTCAATAACCATCAAACCGGCATCATAACCTAATGCTGCTAAAGCATTTGGCTCTTGGCCATACTCTTTTTTATAGGCTTCTACGAATTTTACAATACGAGGGTCTTTATCTTGAGAAGAGTAGTGATTACTAAAGAAAGTATTATTCATCGCCTCTGCCCCTGCAACTTCTACGACCTTAGGATCATCCCAGCCATCTGTACCAATAAGAGGTATGGTAATTCCTAACTCACGAGCTTGTTTTGCTATTTTACCTACTTCTTCATAATATGCAGGGATAAAGATAGTATCTGCATTCATTACCTTTATCTTCGTTAGCGTAGACTTAAAATCTTGGTCCTTTTGTAAGAAAGCTTCCTTGCCTACGACGATACCACCATTTTTAACAAACTGGGCCTCAAAAGATTCAGCCAGCCCCTTGGAATAATCCGAACTATTATCAATATAAATCACAGCTGTTTTTGCCTTTAATGATTTGCTGGCAAAGTTAGCCATTACAGTTCCTTGGAATGAATCAATAAAGCAGCTGCGAAAAGCATAAGGCCTTACTTTACCATTATCCACAGTAATCTTCGAATTCGTACCCGTGGCTGTAATAACAGGAATTTTATTATCTTGTGATACCTGCAGGGTTGCTAATACATTAGAACTAGCAACAGGTCCCATAACAAGAGGAACTTTGTCTTGGGTAATCAGCTTTGTAATTGCATTGGTAGCCTCAGAAGGTTCTGATTTATTATCGGCCAATATTAACTTTATTTGCTTACCAAGAACACCGCCTGATGCATTGGCTTCTTTAAACGCTAACAGAATACCATTTGTTGTCATCTTACCAAAGTTAGCAACTCCACCGGTTAACTCAAAATTTCCGCCAATTTTAATTTCTTTGGAATCATTCGCAGCTGGAGTTGAACTACATCCTGCCAACATGAAACCAGACATGGTTACCGCAAGCAATAAACCAATGAAAGAAAGCCCTTTCTTTGCCATCATTATTCCTCCCATATTCTAACTTGTAATAAGATTTATACTGATAATTCCTACTATATATAACCCAAGGACACCTACATAAAATGCTTTTTGAATTTCTTTCAAAGAAAAGCTGTAACTTTTACCTGCCTCCTTATTATTTATGTTACACTTTACATTTTTATTAATATATTCTGCCAATTAGTTCTTCACCAGAATATATTTGTGTATGTATGATATTATATTTATTCATAACTTTACTGTCAATACTTTTTTATTAGGACTTATGTTCAAAATAGTCTTTTTAAATAACAGTTCAAGCAAATGTGTTTTCTACCCATAAACAAATAAAAAATAGACTCGGCTTAAGCCGAGTCCATTTTTTATTTGTTTATGGATTAATTTTTTCTTTAAAGGTTTGCTTGCCATCTTTCATTTCAATAACTACACCACTCTTAATTGGATCATGATTTGCATCTAACGTGATTTTACCTGTAACCACTTGCAAATCCTTGACCTTTTCCAAGGCTTCTCTTATTTTTTCAGGTTCCGAGCTATTGGCTCTTTTAATAGAATCAACGACCATTAATGCCGCATCATATCCTAATGCCGCAAAGGCATTGGGTTCCTGCCCATATTCTTTCTTATATGCCTCTACAAATTTCACAATATTAGGATCTGTATCTTGAGATGAATAATGATTACTAAAGAAAGTATTATTTAGTGCAGCAGCACCAGCAACCTCTGCAATTTTAGGATCATCCCATCCGTCAGTGCCGATGAGAGGTACTGAAATTCCCATCTCACGAGCTTGTTTTGCAATTTTGCCTACTTCTTCATAATACGCAGGAATGAAAATAGTCTCAGGGTTTAATGCTTTTATTTTGGTCAAAGTGGATTTGAAATCTTGATCTTTCTGCAAGAATGCTTCTTTTCCAATAACAGTGCCACCATTTTTTACAAATTGAGCTTCAAAGGATTCTGCCAGATTCTTGGAATAATCTGAGCTGTTATCAATGTAAATAACAGCCGTCTTTGCGTTTAATGTTTTCGTTGCAAAATTAGCCATCACAACACCTTGGAATGGATCAATAAAACAGCTGCGAAAAACATAGG
>JBEQCC010000019.1:6902-13335 GCA_041639455.1 Pelosinus sp.
CCACAGTAATTTTAGCATTTGTTCCTGTTGGAGTGATGACAGGAATTTTATTATCTTGTGCTACCTGCAATGCTGCTAGTGCATTGGAACTGGTAATAGGTCCCATGATAAGGGAAACTTTATCTTGTGTGATTAGTTTAGTCATTGCATTGGTAGCTTCAGATGCTTCTGACTTATTATCAGCTTGAATAATTTTAATCTGTTTACCCAGAACTCCCCCAGCAGCGTTGACTTCCTTAAATGCTAATTGGATGCCATTAAAAGCGGATTTACCATAATTGGCAACACTACCGGTCATTTCAATATTCGCGCCTATCCTTATTTCCTTAGACTCCGAAGCCGATGGAGTGGAACTACATCCTGCTACCATCAATCCCAATATAGTCACTGCCACTATTAAAGCAGTGAAAGATATTCCTTTTCTTGACATGATAATTCCTCCCATTCTTAATGAATTGATAAGAGTCTTATACTTTTTGCTTTAACCGTACGAAACAAAAAGTACTCTGCTCTTTAACGCCTCCTAGATAAAAAATGCCTTCTTACATAATATAGCAGCTATCTTCTCTGATTTTTCATCCATTTAATTACACGTTTACATCTTTTCAAAGGACATTTTTCAGAAAAGTACACAACTACAACATATTTGTATCTGTAGGCTATTATATTTACTTCGTTCTCTGCTGTCAAGGCTTTTGTTAGTTTTTTTATTACTTCTTAAACGTATGTCTCTTGTTATTGTACATTCATTTTTGCTGCAAAAAAATAAAAAAGAAAAAATCCGTATGAAGTAAAGCGCAGACTAGGCTTTTACCTTTTACCGATTTATTTCTTTTTGTAACATCATCTATTTTATTACATGTACGGAATTTCTCACATTTTCTGATGAAGCTCATATACATCGGTTCTGCGGTGCTGCAATAATGGCAACTCCCTTCGAACCTTATTTAGGATTTCAAGATCAATTTCTACGATAAGCAGTTTTTCTTTGTCATCCGCTACAGATACGATTCGTCCCCATGGATCAACTACCATAGAATGGCCATATACTTTATACGAAGCTTCCGGAAAATTAGCAGGTGCTACTCCTGCCACAAAAACTTGATTATCAACAGCCCTAGACCGCATTAGTAACTCCCAATGTTCAGGACCTGTTGACATGCCAAAGACACCTGGAAAGATGAGAAGCTCGGCGCCAGCTAGGACCATTAAACGTGATAACTCTGGAAATCGTATATCATAACAAATTCCAATTCCAAGAGTCAGGCCCGCTGCCTTTATTACCGTTACATCCTGCCCCGCTGATAAGATGCTTGATTCTTTAAATTTAGTACCACCTGCAATTTCAACATCAAATAAATGTATTTTTCGATGTCGCTCCAATAGATCGCCTTGTTCATCAAAGATAAAGCTGGTATTGTAAAGATTTCCGTACTCATCTCTTTCAGGTACAGATCCGCCTACTACTACCATCTGCTCTTGTGCTGCTGTTTGAGACAACATGGCAAAAGTATCTCCATCGGGATAGGATTCAGCATACCTTGAGAACAATTCTGCTTCATAAGGACAATTGAACATTTCAGGTAATATAGCAACCTGGCATTTTTCTTTAGATGCTGCTTTTAACATCCTTTCTGCATTACGAAGATTTAATGCTTTATCCGGTGTAACAGCCAATTGGCAAATTCCTACGATAATGGAATTGGATTTCACTACTAATCCCTCCTTGGTTGTAAACAAAAAATAACAATTCCTACATCAGCAGTGGACATTACATTACTTTTAACAATGAGTTCAAATCAGAAGTACAGATTTCGCCATTAGGACATCCAATTAAATTTCTGCCACTATCTTTAGCATTATATAAAGCATCGTCTGCAATCTTAAAGAGTTCTTCTGCTGTTTTAATTTTCTCATCGCCAATCCCATAGCCAATGCTAACAGTAACATGTAGTTCCGTTTCATCTCCAAAATGAAAGGCATGCTGTTCTATGTTATTGGAAATCCTCAAAGCGGCAGCCTGTATTTCCTGTTCATTGTTGCATTGCAGTATAACTGCAAACTCCTCTCCCCCATAACGAAAAATCATATCCCTCTCCCGCAAGCTATTTTTTAGCACGATTGCGATATCCCGCAGCACAGCATCACCACATAAATGCCCATAAGAATCATTAAAAACTTTAAAATAATCTACATCAAGAAGTAGTATTGCTATGTTACTGGGTTGCATTTCATTTAGTCTTTGCCGAAAGGATCGATAATTATATAAAGTTGTCAATTCATCTTTTTCTGCCAAGCTACTAACCATCTTATAAGAAGATTCCATCTGATTTAATAATTGATTGACCTTTTCGCTTTGGGAAAGAGCGCGCCTCTCCAGTTGAGATAAGTGCTGAACCAATACATTCATATTAATAATAAGCAACGAATGCATATATATGGATAACCTATTTTCTACAATCCTTTCTGCCTGACTCAGGCTAACTGCAACGTATATACAGGAAATAAGCATGGATCCAATTAACGAATATCTAGGATTATATTGTAGGGCGATCTGTACTGCATAGAAATAAAATAATATCATTGCCATAGAATCCGGTGTATGCCAATATAAGTATCCCAGTACAGCATTTATAGCAATAAAAGAAAGAATTTCATAATAGATACTCCGTCTATCGATAGAAAAGACAATTAATATACCATATATCACCATCGCCATGCCGTAGAGAAAAAGCTGATCATTGGATTCATCCGGTGCTTTTGTAAGGACTAAAGCCAAACAAAAAGCTAATGTAATAACATTTGCAACAAATACAATCCGTACCTTCCTATACGTTTTTTCTTCAAACATGCCTAACCCTCTTTTATTTTATAACTCAATTTTATCTCTATTGCTGGCTTCTCCACTTTTTTCCAAATTCCTGCCTGAAAGTTCATCTTTCTAATATTTAATAAGCGCATTTCTGAATCACCAATTTGAAATTGGGATCAGAAATGCGCCTTTATTTTATAAAATCATTCTCGCCGTCTTAAGAATAACTGCCGCTAAGATTCAAACGACGGAGCTAAGACTCTATTTGAATCTTAGTCTTCTAGGCATGAATCGGCTGCTTATTCGCATGCATTGACCAAATACCGCAAGGGCAAATACCGGCACATATTCCACAGCCGATACATTTATTGGCATTAGAAGTATATTCAAAGTCTCCATCTGATCCTAATGTCCGAGTAATAGCATTTTCTGGGCAGGACCGTTCGCACATATGACAATCACGACATGTGCCACAACTAATGCAACGTAAATGATCGTCATCTGCCTTGGGAACATCACATGCATGGCATTTTTTAAAATATGCCGTACTCAATCTATTTTTATCAATTTGGGTTTTTGTCTGCAATTGATAGGTGGTTCCTGTCAGATAAGCATCTACCGCTGCTGCTGCCTGCTGACCCGCACCAATAGCATCTACCATACGTCCCGGTTTTACAGCATCACCTGCTGTGTAGACACCTTCTGCAATACGATAATCTCCGGCAACTTTCAAATGGCCCTTCTCAATGACAATTTCTTCTGGCAAAAACTCAAGTTCAGGCACTTCGCCAATTGCAATAATAATAGTATCACCTTTAATAAATTGATCATCTTGCGTAATAATGCCTTCAGCAGTAACCTCTTTTGTGACAACTGGCCATATTAAAGTCGCTCCCAAATCTTCTACATGGGCAATTTCTTTATCATCAGCTGCTGGTCTTTGCACATCAATACAGGTTACATGTTCAGCGCCCATTTCATAAGCACCAACAGCTGCATCCATCCCAGAATTCCCACAACCAATGACAATTACATGTTTACCAACTTTAGGAGACTTGCCTTTATTAATTCCTTTGAGAAAATCAATTCCCTTGACAATGCGTTCATGCCCTGGCCAAGGAATCACTCTGCTTTTATGACCGCCGGTAGCGACCACTACAGCATCATAATTTGCTCTTATTTCAGAGAATTTTTCTCTATCCACAAGTGTATTATTTTTAAACACTACACCCATATCTTTAACGCGCTTTAATTCTGCAGCCAATGTTTGCTGCGGCAGTCGGGAACGAGGTATAACCTGCTCTAACTTACCGCCCATTTTTTCATCACTTTCAAACACCGTTACATCATAACCTTGACGAATTAACTGCCATGCCACGGTCAGACCTGCTGCACCACCGCCAATAACAGCTACGCTCTTTCCTTTAGGGACTGCTGCTTTATCTAGCGTAACATCTTTAGAGTAGGTACCAAGTTCACCAATTTGTACAGAAATATCCAAATTTTTACGAGTACAGTCTTCCATACAAACATTCGGGCACACCGCACCACAAACAGAGCCAGGAAACGGTGTATACTCCAATACCAGTTTATACGCTTCTTCCACTTTTCCCTCCCGCAATAAATTATAGCGACGCTGAGATGGAATCGAAGCCGTACAATTAAATTCACATGGAGATGCATAATACGCATTTTCCCACACTGGAACACGTTGTCGATATAAGCCTGTGGTAACTAAACCAATTACAGAAAAATCATCCTTTAAAACATCACTAAAAATACCCTTTGACACCCACTCTTCTGTGCGGAAAGGAAGAATTTTAGTTTGGGATGTTTTGCTGCGCTCCTCATATTTTAATGGTATTACTTTATACCATTCTGACCAATTACTTAGCTCATCCCTTATTTCCGAACGTGCAATGGAGGTCAAAAAATCATCCATTTTACTATCCAAATAGGCAATATCTTCTTGATCAAGAGACCTTATTTTGACATCTTTATCGGAAATCCCCGAAGCATTTCCCCGGAAATATAATGTTCCCCCTACCATTCCCACACAAGAACGGTCACCTAACACTGACTCAAATTTCTCACTGTCATAGCCGCAAACTACAGCAATTCCACCAGACATAAATTCAAAAGAAAAGCTGCCGCAATTTTTTAAAACCCAAAATTCGGGTGGTGTATATAATGGATCATGCTTCATCAGAGATCCTGAACGGGTACCAGCCCGGCCGCCAATATAAATATTTCCTGACGCTGCACAATGAGCAGCCGTATCACCCGCGTCACCACGAACTACAATTTTACCGCCAGCATTCAACCAACCTACATCAGCAGAAGCCGAGCCTTCTACAATAATTTCAGTACCTTCCAAACACATAGATCCTACGCGTTGTCCGGGGTTTTTCACTAAAAATTTAAGATCTTTTACTTACGGATGCCATAAAGGTCCTCCAATATCATGTTGACCGGAGGCTTCAATATGAAATTCCGTCTCCCCTGCTGCCACTGCTTCATTAATGACTTGCAGCAAATCCTGAGTGGACATCCGATGACTTCCGTCAAGGCTTTTTAACTTAAACATATTGGTTTCCTCCTAACACACATACTGAATTGCCAATTTCTCAGCAATGGCTTGATCCGTTGTTACTAAAGCATCAGAGCGCCCCACCGGCAAGGAACTATTGCCTATTGGCGCCATTAATTTTCTTAATTCACTATCAAGGGCCAGCATATATTCCACAATGTTTTGTGCCCCTTTATCAATATCTAAGCGTTCAACAAGACGAGGATCTTGGGTACAAATACCTGCTGGACATTTGCCTGTATTACAGGCGTTGCATCTGCCATGTTCATTCCCTACACAGCCTAACAGCTGAATCAATATTTTGCCTAGAAATACCCCATTGGCACCTAAACAAATGACCTTAAATGCATCAGCTGCTGCATTTCCAGTAAGTCCAATACCACCGCCAGCCCATAAAGGGATCTGTCCTTGTCTTCCTTGTTTTACTGCGGACAAATAACATTCCCGTGTTTTAGAAACTACGGGGTGTCCTGTATGATCAAGAGAGATTTCATTGGCAGCCCCTGTACCGCCTTGAATACCATCGATGAAAAATCCACCGCAAATTCGATAAGGATCACGCAGCAAATTATTATATACGGATACAGATGTTGCAGAAGCAGCACACTTAATCGCTACCGGAACCCTAAATTTAAACGCTGCATTCATTGATAAAAACATTTTTTGTACAGATTCTTCAATTGAATACAAACCTTGGTGGTTCGGCGGCGACATCAAATCGGCTTTTGGTACACCACGAATCGCTTGCACATGATCAGCAACTTTAGCGGCAGGCAAAAGTCCTCCATCACCAGGTTTTGCCCCTTGACCTATTTTTATTAGTACTCCAGCTGGATCTACTTTCATTTTAGGTATTGCTTTCACAATTCTATTCCAGCCAAAATGTCCTGATGCAATTTGCAATATCATATATTTGAGCTGTTCTGATTCCAGAAGCTTGACAGGCATTCCGCCTTCGCCCGATGACATACGCACAGGCATATTATGCTTTTCATTCAAATAGGCTGTAGCCATAGCAACGGCTTCCCATG
>JBEQCC010000020.1:0-13248 GCA_041639455.1 Pelosinus sp.
TGTATTTTTTTAATATTATTATTATTATTTAATATTATATTATTGATATTGTAATATTACAAAGAAAATATCTTCAAATTTAATTTTGAAATTTACGCGTATATAATTCTTTTATAAAAACATTACAATTAAATTGATAGTTGTAATCAAAATATCTTTTAATTTTACCTTTTTTCATCTTTATTTGGCATTCTTTTCAATAGAGATAGTACATCAATATTTTGTACCGTCAAAGCAGCTTGGGTGTTAGAATCTTTAACCGTCTCATATAGCTCTTGTCTTAATATCGATACATCCCGGGGTGCTGTGATTCCCAAACGTACTTGATCCCCTTGTACATCAACAATCGTTATCAGAATATCATCACCAATACGTAATGTCTCATTTTTTTTACGGGTTAAAATTAGCATAGTATTAACCCCCAACCAATTTTTCAGTCATCAACTTATATTGCGCTGTATATTTCTTATTGGAAACTAACACTTGAAATCCGATACCAGTATGTTGATTCAATACAATTGGCCCCATAAGATTCGCGGTGATTTTCTCAGGAGTGGCTGCTACGTTTATGGTAACGAAAACTTCTAATTTTGAGAGTTCTCCGATTTGGTCTGTTTGTCCTTCTTCTAGTTGAAATTCATAGTCGGGCATAAACCAAAATGGATTGGTAATTACCAATCCAAAATGCTCATCTTCTAAACTTTGGAGTAACCAGAACTGAGTTTGCTCAGGCAATGCTGAAAATGTAAAATCACGATAATTTTCTAAGCCGATTAGTCCTTTGGGAAAGTGTATTTTTTTATCCATGATTCACCCTCCGGTTATGTTTTAATGTCAATTGATGGCTCACGTTCCATATAGATATCCACTTTGCCCCAGGTAAAGTTATTGGCAGTCGTCCCTTCCTTCACATTAGACTGAATGCGAGCAGGAGTATAGGTTCCCTTGATAGTTCCCATTTGAGCGGAAATCTCGGGTGTTACAGAAGGAGAAAGACCGATCACCAGTTGCTTTTCAGGCGGCTTGCTGGCTGCCGCAACAATTTGTCCCACAGAGCCGCTGCTGGGATCTTCCATTTGCCGCATGACAGAAACCCTCCGCTCAATTCCTTGAAGAAAAGCCTGCTTCGCCTCCTCTAACGAGGAACTGGCAAAGGAATAGGTTCCTTGCAGCCCCATGCTGTCAAAAGAAGCCTGGGAGTTAATAAAGACTTCTGGAGGTTCAATTGCCAATTCCAACTTAGCAGGGGTAGTCTTCAATTGAATATCAGGGTAGGTCGTTTTTAAATTGAGATTCGGTTGGGTGATATTCAGTCCAATCTGCCCTGCCACCTGTCGAATTTGAATTTCGATCGGCCTCATGCTTTCCTTCCCTCCTTCATCCTCATCTTCGTAAGTATCTTCCTATTATAAATAATCCACCAAGGATTTTGGCAGCACATTTGCCCCCACTGACAGCAGTGTATTATAAGCATTCAAAGCCAATTGCGATTCAATACTAGCTTTCGCTACATCAAAGCCGTCATTGTCCTTAGCATCTTGTGCAATAATCAGCGAATCAGCTGTCAAACGATCTACTATTGTTTGATATGAAGACTGCCTTGCCCCTACTGTCGTTCGTGCGGAAATAATGTAGTCACGATCTGCTTCAATCGTACCCAGATCGTTGGACAAAGTACTTGGTGTCACCCCATTTGCCCCTGTTTGAATATCCGTTAGATTTTGCTTAATCTTCAGTAAATCATTGAATATTTTAGGAACATTATTATAGGTAGTAGGCACTCCATCTACGGTTTTTGTTATGGTCATCATATCCCCAAAAACTTCCTGACCATCCTGATTAATCTTATCCCGAAATGCGTTAATGTCTCCCGGAACGACTTGCATCATTACTGTCCCATCATTAGTAGTTGCTGCAACATACGGATTGGTAGCAGCGTCATATGGTAAAGTGGGGTCTGTCAACTGTTTAGAAGTACCATTGTAAACCACAGCGGTCATTTTACCGCTTGCATCATAATTGATTGTAAAGGGCTCTGTAGCATCCTTTTGTCCGCCAAAAACATAGCGATCCCCAATTTGAGAATTAGCATCCTGCACGAGTTTTTTTATCATCTCATCCACTTGTTTTTCAATAACCTGATAAGATGTGGTCGGGTTTGCAGAAATAGCACTGGAGACGGCCGTCTTAATGCTTGCCATGGTCGTTATCATCGATCCCAGATTAGAATCACTGGTTTTCATCCAAGAGATCGCATCATTGGCATTTTGGGTAAATAATGCATTGGTACTGCTGGCACTTGTAAATTGAAGATTTCGCGCCGCCCCTATCGGATTATCTGAGGGTCTATTAATATTTTTGGTTGCCGTCATTTTCTCTTGTATATCCGCCATACGTGATAAGCTTGTCTGATATCCAGACAAAAACTGATTACTCAACATATTATTGGTTACGCGCATTATTTCTTACTCCTTTGTCTATCATAATCCCTTATCTTATATTAATCAGGGATTCCAGCATCGAATTCATGGTTGTCAACATTTTTGCACATGATGCATAGGCTTGCTGGAATTTAATCATATTTGATAATTCTTCATTCATACTGACTCCCGATATGGATTCGCGGGTAGTTGCGATAGTGTCAAAAATGACTGTTTGATTCTTTGTCACATTTTTAGCTTGTTGTGATTGTACACCAATCGCGCCAACAATAGAAGAATAGTAACCAGAAAGGCTATTGCGTCCCAAGGACGCAGATGATGTCGAAGGATCATCCGTCAACCAATTTTTCAATTTCGTTGCATTATCTCCATTTGCAGTTCCTACCGCAGAAGCGCCAGAAGCAGCGATGAGGTTATATCCATCTTTAGTATAGAAGTCCTCGTTCACTTTAAGCTGACTAAGCCAACTTGTTGGAGAGGCTTTTTTAGTAGGATCTTCAGCAGGATCCGTATAATCAACTCCTGTAACACCAAAGAAATTGCCTGCAGGCGTCGTCAGATCTTTTGTTTTTCCTTGTTTATGCAATGTATTGAAATCTTGCAGCAACGATTGCGCCATGACATCCAGATCAGCTAAATATCCATTAATAGTCGTATCTCTAAGATTTGTCAAACTAGCAATAGAACCATTTTTAAAATTAACAGTTATAGTACCATCCAGAGCGGTAACTTTAGTCGAATCATAACCATAGGGAGTATTTTTTTCATATTCAACATTAAGCTCTGTAGCGTATTCTCCTTGCACTAAGGAAATTCCACCAGCAATGATTACTGTATAAGCACCAGACTTTTCTTCCGATACATTTATTTGAGTTAAAGCGGATAATTCGTCGACTAATTTATCTCTTTGGTCACGCAGATCATTGGCAGTAGCACCGGTAGCTTCTTGGCTGACAATTTGCTTATTTAGAGCAGCAATTTGCTTTGAATAGCTATTCACCTGTTTGATTTGCGTATCAATACGTATTGATGCATCATTGGCTTGAGATATAAGACCATCACCACTTGTCTTCAATGTTTGTACCAATGCACCGGCAGCTTCGCGAGTAGCGGTGCGAGTACTGGTTTCACCGGGATAACTAGCCATATTTCCTAATGATTTTTGAAACAATTCCATCGCATTTTGAATCCCGGTATTTGCTGTATCATTAAAGATTTCCTCAACTTTTCCCAGAATATTCGACTGGTTTGACCAATAGTTTTTTGTCGAATTTTTCTGCCAGTATTGAACATCCACCAAAAAATCTCGCGCTCTGGTAATGGACGCCGTAGTGACTCCGGTACCAGCCATGGACATTCCATTTGCTGTGTAAATTTGCTGCGGAGTGGTGGTAATCAAATTAACCGTTTGTCGTGAATATCCTGTAGTACCAGCGTTAGCTACATTATGCCCCGTTGTATTTTGGGAAAGCTGCTGCGCTGATATTCCCAGCGTCATTATATTTAAACCGCCAAAAGTAGATGCCATTCTCATTCTCCTATCTAAACAATTTTATTAAAAATGCTATGATTACTTCCAAAGCTATTATTACCGCCATATTCCGGTACTGTACTCACTTTGAAAAGAACATTTCGCTTATGGTTTTCCAATTTTAAAAAGTTGTGCAGCACGATGGAATTCGCCTCTTGCATTATGCCCATTTCTTTTACTAGCTGTCGCAATTCTTGGGATAAAGCAATCCCTCGACTCCTTCTCGGTTCTTCTAACAAGGAAATCAACTGATTAAAAGATTTGTGAGAAGGATCAATCATGCCTTGCAAAGCGCCCCTGCGTTCTTCTAAGGCTGTAATGACTGCCACTATTTCCTCCTCTTGTTGCGCAATCATCTGTACATCAGTAAGGCTGCCAGCTGCCAATACTCGTTGTTTATCACCATTGGACACCCTCAAGCTAGTATAAATTGCAACTAATTGTTCTACTATATCAAACAACTCATCAACCAAATCATATTTTTCTTGCAATATCATAACCGTCAGCCTTTCTTTTTCATTATGCTTTACTGTCGAATAAAGACTTATTCGGAGGAGTAAAGGAAGTCTTTTCATTGGGATGATACGTAGGACCAACAGAACTTTGGGCCAACAAATTGAGACTATAGTTTACGATCAGCAAGCCTTGTTCAACAAGTTCTTTATTTAAGTCATTCACTTCAGAAATTTTAAAAATGATAGAGGTAAGTTCTTGTTCAACATTTTTAAAATTCCCTATTTCATCTTGGTCAGCCATTTGAACAAGCTGTGACAAAGCGATCTTCGTATCTGTAATACCATATATAGCAGCAAGTTCTTGAATGATACTTTTACGTATTTTGTCAAGCCTCGTTACTTCAAAGCATAAATTTTCTTCCTGTTTCATGATCGTTTCTAATCCAGGTACATTACTTTGCACCAGTACTTCGCGTTTTTGAAGGCTCAGTTCGAATATCGCTTGGTACATTATGAGCATTTTTTCAAGAACAGCAGTAAGCTTTCTCCATTTATCCTTCACTATATTCTCCTTTACAGCAAATCATCTACCAGTATGCGTCCAATCATTTTATTCGCAATATCCTTTGCGTCCACCTGATACGTACCATCTTGAATTTTTTTTGACAACTCTTGTACTCTCTCTGGTCTTACATCAGATATAGTAATCGCACGCTGCAGCACCTGACCAAATTCTTGTACTCCTGATGATAATATCAATTGATCTTTCCCTTTAGCAGGTTGCGCTTTCTCAGCCTTCGTATTTTTCCCCGCATTATTTTGTTCACTATATACCTTCATCACACTTTGAATTTGTTTGTTTGAAATAATCATCTTATTTCCACCTCACAATCTACACAAAAAATCCTTCACTAATAGTATCGACAAAAATGGCCGGGACATTAATCCCTGCCATAAGTTTTTTTATTTTTTTGTTATTATTTTTTAGGATCATCCTTCGTATACATCCGCAGACCAGTACGCTGACTGTCATAATTGTCTTTATTATGCCACACTTCTTTGACTTGTTTTGTAAAGCTGCTGCCGCATTTTGCACAAATGCGTCCTTCATAAATAGGTACTCCGCACATATCACAAGGATAGCTGATCATACTGATGCCATCTACCAATAATCTACCACTTTTTATCATACGCAATATGATTTTTTCCTTAACACCCGTCTCCTCATGAATTTTTTCAACGGATGCTTTACCATGTTCACGTAAATATTCACCAATCTGATGCTCATATACTTCTTCTTTAGCATAACATTCCGGACACAGACCACTGGGATTTTCCATATACAATTTACCACATTCCGGACAATTTTTAATACCCATTATAGTCCTCCTAATTTGCAAAGCGATTTAATCAGAAAATTATGATTCCATTATAACAATAACTTCGAACGAATTCTATAAAATCTTAACTTCTTTAATGATTTTATAGATTTTTAAATTTATCAGCAGGATTTTGTTGTTTTTTAGTCAAACATAGAATATAATTTGTATACTTTTAAAAATGAAAGGCAGTTTGCCGTGGTTATGTTAACGCTTCTGCAAGGTCCTGAATTTTATTCTGGCGATGACACCTTCGATAGCGTCATCACCAGTCTATTGCAGCTCATTCAGCTCAAAAATGCAAATCTATATTTACACAGCCAGCAGGTAGCGAATTACGCCGTCAGCGTTGCTGCCAAAATGCGACTTCCCCGAGAGGAAATTGAGCGCATACGCCTGGCTGCTTTGCTGCACGATATTGGTCATCTTACCGTTCCCAATGCAGTCTTAGCAAAAGTTCCCTATCTCTCCACCCGTGAGATGACGGTGTTTAAGAACCATTGCAATGCGGGCAGCGCCATGCTGGAGAATATTTCCCAATGTCAAGAGCACATTCCCTACATTCGCTATCATCACGAACGTTGGGATGGAAAAGGCTATCCAAAGCGGCTAAAGGGTGTCAATATTCCTCTGGGAGCTCGTATCATTTCCGTAGTCAATTACTACGATCGCTTTATCAATCCTTGTACAGAGCATTGGAAGAAAACCAAAGAAGAGGCCGTCCGGGAACTGCAGAATATGTCAGGCACGGCTTTTGATCCAGAGATTGTGAAGGCGTTTATTGAATCGTTGGGATGAAACAAACACACCCCGTTGCTTCGCGCCGCCCCTCTCAAGAGGGGATTTTTTATTCCTCCCTTGAGAGGGGTGCCCTCAGGCGGGGTGTGTTCGTCGTTCCCTCTTATCTTGACCCGCTGGCTATGGCAAGTCCATGAACAGATGCTGCTCCTGATTTTTTTAAGATTTTGGCACATTCATCGAGAGTAATGCCAGTGGTTATGATATCATCTACCAGCAATATATGTTTATCTTTCACTAATAAAGGGCGCGTAACGACAAAAGCACCCTTTATATTTTCTTTTCGCTTTGCCAGAGTTAGTTCCCATTGGGGGATGGTATGCCTGTCACGTACTAATAGTTCTGGCATCCATTGTAAGTTTTCTTTCCTTGACCATTCCTTAAAGATAACCTCTGTCTGATTGTAGCCCCTCTCTCGCAGACGATCGGTGTGTAATGGTACAGGGATTACGTAATCAATCGTTGAAAATGCATGCGTTAGTTTACTGTTGGTTAATAGCCAAATTAGATGAATCCCATATTTCTTTTGTTTACGAAATTTCATATCGTGAATAATCCGCTTTAGACTTCCTGTATATTCACATACCGCGCGACAGGAGTCTAAGGATTTTAGCCGATGCTCCAGAACATTAATTTCTCGAACCGCGAAAATCGCGGATAAGCAGGAAGAACACCATGCCCCATGCTCCTGCACCAAGATTTTGCAATAAGGGCACTTTGGGGGATAGAGGATATTCAAAAAGGTCTTCCAATAGCTACTAATCACACCAATACAACCTCCTTATGCAATTACGATGAAGTGCTACGACGAACACACCCCTCTTCGTAAGAGGGGAATCTTAAAAGCCATTTCTGATGGCTTGTGTGCGTTTAGTGTTTCACTGATCCATTCTTTAAAAAGGTGATTAAGAACTATTCCCCTCTAGAGGGGAATTTAAAAGCTATTTCTGATGGATTGTGTGATTTTAGTGTTTCACTGATCCATTCTTTAAGAAGGCGATTAAAAACTATTCCCCTCTAGAGAGGGGTGCCCGCAGGCGGGGTGTGTCCGTTATCTCTCTCATACATACAAATCCACATCTTAATAGCCTCTACTACGCCTGCTAAATTTTTCTTTACATCACTATCATGAAACCTTAAGAAATGAATCCCTAATGACTCCAACCCTTTTTGTCGTTGTATATCATAGGCAATCTTCTCATTATGGGTAACTCCATCTATCTCAATTGCTAGCATTAATTCATGGCAAAAGAAGTCAACAATATAATTTTGAATTGGTTTTTGGCGGTGAAAGCTATAATTCATTATTTGTTTACCTTTTAGTTGTTGCCAAAGCAATACTTCGGATAAAGTACTATTTTGACGAAGCTGTCTTGCTAGCTCCTTTAGTTTAGGATTGTATGAAATGATCCTTTCTTTAGACAAAACATTTCATCCCCTTATACTCTCTACTTGCAAGAAACGACGAACACACCCCGTCGCTACGCGCCACCCCTCTCTAGAGGGGATTTAAAAGGCCATTTCTGATGGATCGTGTGCGTTTAGTGTTTCACTGATCCATTCTTTAAGAAGGTGATTAAGAACTATTCCCCTCTAGAGGGGATTTAAAAGGCCATTTCTGATGGCTTGTATGCGTTTAGTGTTTCACTGATCCATTCTTTAAGAAGATGATTAAAAACACTTCCCCTCTAGAGAGGGGTGCCCCCAGGCGGGGTGTGTCGTCACTCCCTCATGCATTACAATTCTTCTCCCCGCAGGCGTTCTGCCAGAAGGGTATAGCGTCTTTTGGTGCGATCATTGGATAGGGCAGTATTAAGAGCGGCTTTACTGCCTAGGAGGACCACTCTTTCTTTAGCTCTTGTTACAGCGGTATACAGCAAATTGCGCTGCAGCATAATGTGATGTCCTGAAATGAGGGGCATAATGACTACAGGATATTCACTGCCCTGGCTTTTGTGTACACTCATGGCATAGGCAAGATGCAGCTCATCAATTTCTCCCCGCTCATAGATCACATTCTGTTCCGGATAGCGAACGGCTACTCTGCCGTTTTGAATGCCTGTAATGAAGCCAATATCTCCGTTATATACCCCTTTGGTATAATTGTTCTTCATCTGCATAATCTTATCGCCTTCCCGCAATACCTGATTGGCACCAGAAATAGATGCTTTTCCTTCCCTCTCCGGATTTAGTGCTTGTTGGAGCAGCTTATTTAAATTCTCCACACCGCACACCAATCGATGCATGGGCGCCAATACTTGTACATCATAGGAAACATTAAAACCTTCTTTGGGAAGATGATCATGGCACAAATCTACAATGGCGTCGGCAACAGCATCGCTATCATTGATCTCAATAAATTGAAAGTCCCTGCTGCTTTTAAAGTCAGGCGGCAACCCCCGATTGATCTGATGGGCATTCATAACGATCATACTTTCACCGGCTTGACGGAAGACCTCTGTCAAACGCACTACCGGTACCGTCGTTGAGCGGATAATGTCTTTCAAAACCGATCCGGGGCCAACAGCAGGCAGCTGGTCTACGTCACCTACTAAGATGACTCGGCAGCCATCTGGTATCGCCTGAAGAAATGAATTCATCAGCGAAATATCCATCATTGAAACTTCATCAATGATGACCACTTCTGCATCTAATGGCTCATTCTCATTGCGCATAAATAAAGGGGCTCCCTCAACTCCCCCCGTGGATTCCAACAGCCGATGAACGGTCATTGCTTCTCGGTCCGTGGCCTCACTTAAGCGTTTTGCAGCCCGCCCAGTAGGTGCCCCCAAAAGCAGCTTAAAACCTTGATTTTCTAAAACATCCAGCATACCTCGTACAACAGTAGTTTTACCCGTACCGGGTCCACCCGTTAAGATTAAAACACCATGCAGTAACGATGATAATACGGCTTCACGCTGGGCGTCTGCCAGGGTGATTCCTGATTGCTTCTCCCAACTGTCAACAATAGCCGGTAAATCTTCATCAGGGGCTTGCTTGGCCCGATCTTTTAAACGCAATAATCGCTCCGCTACCCTTTTTTCTGCATAATATAAATAGCGGGGATAGACAAGAGTCATCCCATGAAAATCTTCTACGCATAAACGGCTCTCTTGAATTAATAAGGATACATGCCTGGCTACATCTACGGGATCAACCAGCAGTAACTTGGCAGCTTCCTGTACCAGAGTCTCTTCCGGCACACAGCAATGGCCTGCTTGGGAAATCTGCAGCAAAGCAAAATCAATCCCTGCAGTGATCCGTTCCTCATGATTGCGTTCCAAGCCCAAAGACATGGCAATTTGATCTGCCGTACGAAATCCAATGCCTTGCACTTCTTGCGCTAATCGATAGGGGTTTTCTTGTAATACACTAATCGCCAAAAATCCGTACTGGGCAAAAATCTTCCCTGCATAGGCGCCTGTTACGCCATTCGTTTCCAGAAATAACATGACTTCATGCATTTCGGATTGCTGGGAGTAGGCATCATGAATCGCCTCGGCTTTCTTTTTACCGATCCCTTCTATTTCTTGTAGCCGCTTGGGCTTTTCTTCGATGATTTTCAAGGTATCCAAACCGAATTGCTTTACTAAGCGTGCCGCCATAGCCGGACCAATTCCTTTAATGGCACCTGAGGCCAAAAAACGTTCAATGCCTTTCACACTGGCTGGTGCCACTTTTTTAAAGCTGGCTACCTTAAATTGACGACCAAAACGGGCATGCTCCGCCCATTCTCCCGTTAGCTCCAGCTGTTCCCCCACTAAAGGTACCAGCATAGTACCTACCACAGCGACAGTGCCATTCTCATTAGCTGGCTTTAGCTTAAATACGACAAAACCATTCTCTGTATTCTGAAATATTATATTTTCTACAGTACCTTCTAAATGTTCCACAGCATTACTCCACTTTAAAATAATATCAATTCTTTTTTTATTCGCAAGTTTCTGCCTAAATCCTGCCAAGGGAGGAAAATAACCAGATATTGTACAATAGTAGGACTAGACAGTCGTTACATTTCGGTGTATCTTAGAGAAATATACACAAAGAAAAATATAAAGGGGTTTTTACAATGACTACTTATAATACAGCTGGCGTATGTGCCAAAGAAATAGATTTTGAGTTGAAAGATGGAATTGTAACCAATGTACGATTTAATGGCGGATGTCCTGGAAATCTGCAGGCTATAAGCGTATTAGTGGAGGGCATGCCCGCTGAAGAGGTTATCAAGAAACTAAAAGGCATCACCTGCGGACAAAAGACGACTTCCTGTACGGATCAATTGGTAAATGCAATATTGGAACAGATGAATAAAAAGTAAGACGGGGACGACACACCCCTCTCTAGAGGGGAATAGAACGCTAAAGTATACCTTCAAGCGTAAATAACAATACCCCCCAGAGCATCGATCATTCGATGTCCTGCGGGGTATGTCTCCTTAAAATTTTGTTGCTATGGTCTTGGACAGTTCATTGATACTGGCAGTCAATTCTTCCAGTTTCCCTTCGATTCGCACTAATAAGTAAAGGCTAATCACTATGGGAAATCCGAAATTGGCTGTGTAGGTTAATAATTGATCCATGAGCATACCTCCTTCTCTATAACGAAGAACGACACACCCCGCCCTTTGGGGCACCCCTCTCCAGAGGGGAATTGGGAATAATGAAAATTTGAACCGCAAAGGCGCAAAGTACACAAAGGGTTTTGTTTATAAAATATTGTTTGTGTTTTCCTTTGTGTGCCACATCAGCGGCATTGCGCCTATGTGGTTCGTTCTGGCCTTTAGAATCAGGTTCTCAGGTTATACCAATACTGCGGTATCCTTGCTATTGATGCGTGCTTCTACGATCTGGGAGAAATCTCCGGTCTTGCTTTCAAAGACTTGCTTAGCGATAATGTCCGCCATGACCGTTTTCACTTCTGCCAGAGTCAGATTTTCTTTCGGATCTGCAATGCTTAGCGTGACTTCTTTGCCACCTTCACTGCGAAAAACCATTTCCAGGGTTTTTGCCATTGCCACTCACCTCCTCACTAACAGATTTCTCAAAATCAATTAAGCATTTACTAAATTGCCATCGTCTTGTCTGCTGATACTGATTACTGCACGGGTCTGCAGATTAGCAATTGCTTGTGCTACTGCATACACATCTGCATCTGCAGCACTTACTTTCACATTCTTATAGCTTCTTTGACGCTGCACTGGCTTACCATTGGCATTCACACCGTTTTCAATCGTGATCACCATTTTGCTGGTTTGCGGTACCTTATTCACTGCCATTTCTCTCACCCCCTTTCACTGCTATACATTCCGGCACATAGGGTCTTTAAACGTGCAAATCCTCGCTGCCGCAAATTATATACCGCTTGGGTGGTGACTCCCAGGGCTGCTGCCACATTTGTTAATGTTTCCTGTCCAATTACCGTTTTTAAAAGCACCTGCCGCTGTTTATCGGGCAAGGTTTCCATGGCACTCCTAAGTTCATGAGACAGCCAGCGGTTTTCCACTTCTCCCGCTACATCCGCATTGTCAGGCAAGTGGGCAAAAGAATCGACCTCTTCACCCTCCTGACCGCCTTCCAGTTGCTCCTCCTGCCAGATACGACGTTCCTTTTTAAACAAATTCCAAATCGCAAATTTGACCTTACTATTCACATATCCAGCAAAATGTACTCCGCTGGTTTCATCATAGGTCTTCACAGCTTGAACCACCGCTAACCAGCCTTGACCTTCTGCTTCATCAGCAATCGGTCGTAAATGGGCCTGATGTGCATACTTCTTAACCAACCCGGTAAAACGGGTACAAATTTCCTGAAAAGCCTCTCTGTCACCCATTTGAGCATTTCTAACCAACTGATGTAATTCCATTCTTCTCACCTTATGGTGAGAAACCGGTTTCTCTTATATTAGCGCTGACTTCAATCTATCACGCCATCATAAACAAAACAAAAGCCGACATGTATGTCATTTGACACACACGTCGGCCTTAAATGCTATAAAAAAATACGTTGAGACCTGTCATTGCGTACAAAAGTGAAGCAATCTCCTTTTCAAGCGGGGGATTGCTTCGTCGTGACCTTCTCGCAATGACATTGATTGGCTCATCTTCGTGTTCTTCGTATTACTTCGCACCTTCGCCTTTCACGTCTTTTTGTCTTTTGCTGCCCTTTTATTCTTCCGTCAGCTCCATCCAGGCATCGTACTTTTCAGCCAGAGCCGTTTGGGCTTTGCTGTATTCATCTGCCAATTGCTGGCTGGCCTCTTGATCTTCGTGGCTGGCAGGATCGTTGAGACGGTACTCTAAGGTTTTAATCTCCAATTCCAACATGGCAATTTCACCTTCCAGCTTCTGCCGGTTCTTTAAACTCTTGTCTTGATCCACCTTTCGCTGCCGCGGCCGCTCATTTTTTTTGACAATGGATTCCTGCTTGGTAATTGCCACTTGGGCTGTAGCGGCTTGTTTCTGCTGGGTTAGTTTTTTCTCCCGATAGTAGCTATAGTTGCCAGCATATTCCTCTAATTTCCCATCCGCCAAGTCCACCATACAGTTTGCTACTTTATCTAGAAAATATCGATCATGAGATACTGTCAGAAAGGTACCGGGAAAGCTTAAGATTGCTTCTTCCACTGCTTCTTTTGCAGGTATGTCC
>JBEQCC010000021.1:0-8888 GCA_041639455.1 Pelosinus sp.
CAATGGATACATGGCTAATTTGGAAGCTAACTGGCGGAAAGGTTCATGCTACAGATTATACCAATGCGAGTAGAACTCTTTTATGTAATATAAAGTCCCTAGAGTGGGATGATAATCTTCTAAATATTTTCAACATTCCAAAAACTATGTTAGCGGAGATCAAATCCTCTAACTTGATTTTTGGCTATACCGAAGCTGGTGAAGTTTTTGCCGATAGTATTCCCATAGCAGGTGTTATGGGCGATTCGCAGGCCGCCTTATTTGGGCAAAATTGTTTTGAACCCGGTATGGTAAAAGCAACTTATGGCACAGGTTCATCGGTTATGATGAATATTGGATCTGAGTATAAGCAGGTTGGCAATGGTCTGGTCACGTCGATTGCTTGGGTGATAAACGGAAAAGCCGAATATGTGCTGGAAGGTATCGTACACTGCTCAGGAGATTCATTGAAGTGGCTCAAGGATAATTTGAAATTAATTCATGATTTTGCCTGCATACAAGGCTTAGCTGAGAGTATTGAGAGTAACGAAGGCGTATACATGGTTCCGGCTTTTGTCGGGCTAGGTATACCTTACTGGGACACTAATGCCAGGGCGGCTATCTTAGGTATGTCTAGAGGAACAAGTAAAGAGCATATTGTTAGAGCTGCTCTAGAATCCATTGTATATCAAATCAAAGACGCAATTGACACGATGCAAAGCGAATCAGACATCAGAATAAAAGAGCTTAGGGTAGATGGTGGACCAACAGAAAATTCATTTTTAATGCAGTTTCAAGCAGATATGCTGAACATAAAGGTTACGAGAGCCAGAGTAGCGGAGTTATCTGTGATGGGAGCAGCATACATGGCTGGTCTAGGCGTTGGAATATGGAATATGATGGACTTATCAGAACTAAGACAAGTAGAACAAGTTTACATTCCCTCCATGACAGATGCTGCAAGGACACAATACTATCAAGGCTGGAACGAAGCAGTAGCGAGAGTTCTATCCAAGTCGTTGTAAATTGATTCAGGTCTATATTCTTTTTCAATAGAGAAAGAATATACATAATAATTAATAGGGGGAGAAAGTATGAAAAGCATCACCAAATCTATGTTCATGAGGCTTTTAGTTGTTAGTATGATTGGTCTTTTGGTTGCAGGCTGTGGCGGTCAAAAAACAGCTGCGGACAAACCCACTGAAAACGCAAGTTCGGCCTCCAAACTAATAGTGGTTATAACTCCATCACACAGTAATCCGTTCTTTAAAGCAGAAGCACTTGGCGCAGAAGCGAAGGCTAAGGAACTTGGTTATGAGGTATTGACATTGGTTCATGATGATGACGCTAACAAACAAAGTGAAATGTTTGATACTGCTATTGCCCGTAAGGCAGTTGCTATTATTTGTGACAATGCAGGTGCTGATGCTACCGTGGCAGCGGTGAAAAAGGCCAAAGATGCTGGAATCCCTACTTTCCTTATTGATCGTGAAATCAATGTTACAGGTAGTGCTGTTTCACAAATTGTTTCTAATAATTTTCAGGGAGCTAAGTTGGGTGGCGAAGAATTTGTTAAATTAATGGGTGAGAAGGGGAATTATGTTGAATTAGTAGGTAAGGAATCGGATACTAATGCAGGCATTCGTTCAAAAGGTTATCATGATGTGATTGATCAATACCCAGAATTGAAATCCGTTGCTCGCCAAAGTGCTAATTGGAGTCAAACGGAAGCCTATTCTAAAATGGAATCGATTATTCAAGCCAATAAAGACATCAAAGGGGTAATTTGCGGTAATGATACCATGGCCATGGGTGCGATGGCTGCTATTAAAGCTGCTGGCTTAAAGAACGTGATTGTAGTCGGTTTTGATGGCAGTAATGATGTAAGAGACTCCATCATTGGTGGTGACATTAAAGCTACTATTTTACAACCTGCTTTCCAGATCGCTCAGATGTCAGTGGAACAGGCTGATAAATTTTTAAAGAGCGGTTCTACTGGAGAAAAAGAAAAACAGTTAGTGGATTGTGTGTTAATTAATGGCGCGAATGCTAAGAAACTAGAAACGTTTGCTATTAAATAAACGTTAGATATCCGCCAGTGAATATCCTTATAGCAGGATAGATTGCTAATTCATCCTGCTATAAGGAGCAGGCAATAATCATCAGATCATTTGATGAGGAGAATAGTATGAATAAAATAATAAAATCTATCAGAAGGCTATATATGATAAATAATTTTAAAGATCAATGTATTAGGAGTGCCAAGGTCGCTTTAGTACTTGTGTGTTTATTATTCTCATCTCTTTTGTTTTCAGGCTGTAAACTCTATACTGTGGTTTCCAATGATAAAAATAAAGATAGTCAGCAGGGCGTCGCTGTTGAAGACTTTGATGCCAATGCGTTTGTTAATTCTGTGTGGGAGAGTAAGGTGATTCCGACGATAAGCCAAAAGCTGTAGATATAGGTGAAGTCATTAAAGCTACAACAAACAATGCGGATGAAGCGGGCAAAAAATATGGAATTAGAAGCGCTCAGGAAGGAAGTCCGTGGAATTTCATCGTTAAGGGTAAAGGAAGAATCTTACATGTTAATAAGGAGTCCAGAGCCGGTACATTAGACGTAGATCTTGCTCCTTATGATGGTAAGCCAGACTTTAAAATACAGATAGGACCGGTAATCAAAAATACAGCTGTTCGAGACTCTTTTGAGTTTATTAAATATGATGATTTTAAAAACCAGATGGTGTTTGCTGAATTATCGAATGCTTTTCATAAAAAAATTACCGAAACCCTATTAAGTAAGAATGATTTTGCTAATAGCAAAGAAAAAGAAGTGAATTTTAATGGAGTATTTACATATATGCCATCTAGTGAAATTCTGGTAACTCCTATCATAATGGAGTTTACGGAAGGTGATAAATAATGACTGATGATTTGTGTGTAACAGCTCGTGGTGTCAGCAAAATATATCCAGGAACATTAGCCTTACATAAAGTTGATTTTAATGTGTATCGCGGCAAGGTCAATGTGGTAATTGGGGAAAATGGAGCTGGTAAATCTACTTTAATGAAGATTCTTGCTGGCATAGAACAGCCATCAGAAGGTGCTATTTGTCTAAATGGAGAGGAAATACACCTTAAAGGCACACGTGATGCGTCAGAACGAGGAATTGGTATTATTCACCAGGAACTAAATTTATTTCCCAACCTCACGGTAGCGCAAAATATTTTTATGGGGCGGGAAAATACTCAATATGGAGTTATTTTAGATCATAAGAAACATATTGAAAAAACCAAAATGTTACTTGAGAGACTGGAACATCCTATTCATCCTGATACACCAGTCAGTGATCTTAGGGTGGGGCAGCAACAGATTGTTGAAATAGCTAAGACTATGGCTCAACAGGATTTACATGTCTTGATTATGGATGAGCCAACATCATCCCTCAGTACAGCTGAAGTAGAGGTTTTATTTAGATTAATTGAGGAACTGAGAGGGCAAGGAATTTCCATTATATATATATCCCACAGACTAGAAGAAATCATGCGCATTGGTGACTACGTTACGGTTCTGCGTGATGGTAAGTTGGTCGGGGAAGAAAAAGTAAAAAATATTGATATCTCTTGGATTGTGAGAAGTATGGTAGGCCATAGTGATACCAAGATGAATTATAAGCAGGAAAAACCAATTGGTGATGAAATTTTACGAGTAGAATCTTTAACCTTGCCGCGTAGGGGTGGCGGCTATACATTAGATCATATTTCTTTTTCCCTGCGTGCTGGTGAGATATTGGGCATATATGGTCTTTTAGGCTCAGGACGTACAGAACTGATTGAATGCATAATGGGAATGCATCCGGAATCTACGAGTGACATGTACCTAGAAGGAAAAAAGATCAAGCCCACATCCATTTGGGAACAAATTCAAAAAGGCTTTGCCCATATACCGGAAGATCGGCAAAGAGAGGGTTTGGTGCAGACTCTTTCCATCGCCAGAAACATGACATTGGCGAGCTTATGGAACTACACGAAAGGTATTCATCTACTTCACAAAAAAGAAGATGATTCTATAACGAAAACGATTAAGGATTTAGAAATTAAAGTTGCAGATAAAAATTTACCAATTCTTTCACTAAGTGGTGGCAATCAGCAGAAAGTGGTTATTAGCAAAGGCATATTGACTTCGCCGAAAGTGCTGCTCTTAGATGAACCTACTAGGGGTATTGATGTAGGCGCCAAAGCGGATGTCTTTAAGATCGTTAATAAATTTGCTGCGCAGGGAATGGGAATCATCTTGGTAGCTTCTGAATTAAAAGAGATTATTGCCATAGCTGACCGGATTATTATTTTATCAAATGGGCAGGCAACAGGTGAGTTGAGTGGAGATGAAATTACAGAAGAGTCTCTTGTTAAGGCTTCGGGAAAAGGGCATACTTCGGGTGATTTAAAGAATATTTCTTAAAGATAAAAGGAGATCGTTTACTATGAGCGACATCATAAGCCAGGTAGCAGGGACACAAGCTAAAAGTAATGTGTCAATCGGATTGTTGTTATTAAAAGCCAGGACTTTTATTGCCTTAATCCTTTTAGTGGTCATATTTAGTTTCCTTACACCAAGTTTTCTTACACCTAACAGCTTGATCCTCATTGCCAAGCATGTTGCCCTCTATGCCCTACTGGGTATTGGTATGACCCTTGTCATTATTAGTGGAGGTATTGATTTGTCCGTTGGCTCCATTGTGGGGCTTGCGGGGATGATTGCTGGTGGGCTTATTCATGAGGGGTTACGGCTGCCTGTATTTGGCGTTACTATTTATTTTAATGTTGTTATCGTTATGTTATTAGCATTGTTAGTAGGAACAGGTGTAGGTGCCGTTAATGGGATTTTGATTACTCGGTTTAATGTAGCACCATTTATCGCAACACTAGGTACTATGTATGCGGCCCGGGGGTTTGCTCTGATTCGTTCCAATGGTGAGACCTTCCCGAATTTGGTGGGTAATACTACTTTAGGAAATGATGGTTTTCCCATATTAGGTGCAGGAAATATACTTGGCATACCCCTTTCCATTTGGTTTATGATTCTTGTTGGCTTAGCAGCGGCTTATCTTCTGAAAAAAACACCCTGGGGCTGGCATATATTTGCCGTAGGGGGAAATGAAAAGGCTGCTAAGCTTTCCGGCATTCGGGTAGGCCGAGTGAAAATGCTGGTGTATATGATTTCTGGTTTTTGTGCAGCTCTAGTAGGGTTGATTGTTTCTTCACAATTAGTGGCGTCACATCCGGCTACAGGAAATTCCTGGGAGATGAATGCTATTGCCGCAGCTGTATTAGGGGGAACTTCTATGGCAGGCGGTATCGGAACCATCGGCGGGACATTGATTGGTGCTTTTGTTATCGGAGTATTAAGTGACGGTATGGTTATGATTGGTGTTTCAGAATTTTGGCAGATGGTCATTAAAGGTCTGGTTATTGTCGTTGCCGTTATTGTGGATCAATTCCAAAGAAATATGGAAAATAAAATGGCTCTTGAACGAAAAAATGCTTAGGAGATTATTATGCTAAAAGGGATTCCTGATATTATATCACCTGATCTTTTGAAAATTTTGCATGAGATGGGACATGGTGATGACTTAGTCATCGGTGATGCTAATTATCCTGCAGCAAGCAATGCCCAAAGACTGATTCGCTGTGACGGTCATGGCGTTACTGAACTACTTAATGCTATTTTGCAACTGTTTCCTTTGGATAGTTATGTGGAATGTCCTGTGTCTTTAATGCAAGTGGTGCCTGGTGATCCAACGATTCCTGAAATTCAAGATGAAATAAAAAAAGTGATTGTCAAACAGGAAGTCCGGGGTGAAAAAGTAATCGAATATGTGGAACGTTTTTCTTTCTACGAGAAGGCGAAAAAGGCTTATGCTATTGTCGCCACGACGGAACGAAAACTATATGGGTGTATGATTATTAAAAAAGGTGTTATCAAGTAATTCAAAGAATCAGCATTTGAAAACAAAAACGGCGTACAATATGGGGTAAAAGCAAGCTATAATTATTAATAAAATTTTCAAAATAAATTTCATTTTGGAATAGATGTAAAAGGGAGCAACTGCCTCATTTGAAGTAAATTTTAGCGCTCCTGCACTTTAAGTGCAGGAGCGCTAAAATTTATGAGTGCGGCTTTATCCCGCCTGCCGCTAAAATGATGTAGTTAAGTATTAAACCTTCTGTATCATAACGGAAGGCTTTTAGTATTTTAAAGAAATAATACGTATGTTACTATTAACACAAGATAAGTAGTGCAGATAGTAATAAGGAGGAAGAATAAGTGTCTATATTCAATTTACGACAAAAAGAATTAATCAGACTACTTATTGCAGAAAATGATTTTAAACCAATAAAATATTATTCCGGAATTCTTAAAGTATCTGATAAAACACTATCCAAAGATATAAATTTTATTGAAAATTATTTGACAAATAAAAATATTGAGATTAATCGCAAACCAGGCAGTGGTATACGAATAAAGATTGCAAATCATCAAAAAATGGATTTACTAAACGATATCAATGCGAATTTAGAGGCTGTCGATCCCTTGTCAATCAAAAATCGCAGAATAGAAACTTTGAAATTGTTGCTTACGAAATCAAATCAAAATACATCCATTCAAAAATTGGCAGATACATATTATGTTAGCAAAGCCTCCATTGCAAATGATTTAAAGTTCATAGAGGATTGGTTGCAAAGTTATGATATTACACTCAATAGAAGTGTAGAAGGCACGAAGATTAATGGATCAGAAGTAAATATAAGAAAAGCGATTGCCTCCATTACCAATGAATTACTAAACGATACTAGTGATAGTTTTGATGAAGGTAGTATCTCTAGGCTTGATTCACAGACAATAAAAGGATTATCTAAAATCTTTGATATTGATTTAGTCTTATATATTGAAAAACTATTGATTGATTTAGAAAAAACATTGGAATATACGATTGGTGATCCATATTTTATTAATTTATTAACCCATATTCTTATCTGTATAAAAAGAGTAAGTGAAGGCAACCAAATCCAAGGACAGAATAATAGCAACTTTATGTTCCTGTCTACTGATGACCTGTTATCGGAAAGTGCCGCTAAGTTAGCGCTAAAAATTTATGAAAAATGTAAAATTAATATTAATGATTCAGAAATTTATTATATTTATCAATACCTGGTTTCATGCGGAGTTGGACAACGGCTGCTGGGAAATTCATTAGTCGTTAAAAAAGATCAGGAAGTCAATTACATTGATATAACAACTTATCTAATCAAAATGGTCTCTGATATTTTAACCTTTGATTTGACCAAAGATCCTTTGCTGCATGACGGATTAATATTGCATATTAGGCCAATGCTGAATCGTCTTAAATATAACATTCAAATAAAAAATCCATTATTAAAAGAAATTGAGGAACGATTTACTAAACTGTTAAGCATATGCCAGATCGTGGTGCATTTGATTACCTTAAAATACAATCTAAATAGTATTAGCATTGATGAAATCGGGTATCTAGTGACTTATTTTCAAGCAGCCATTGAAAGAGGGATCAGTTATAAGAAAGTAATTGTAGTTTGCCATAGCGGCTATGGTACTTCACAATTATTGACAACTCGGCTGAGAAGGGCATTTCCTCAGTGGCAAATTGGCGATGTAATATCAGAACGTAAATTAAGCACAATCAATCTAGAGGATATCGACTTTATTATCTCAACAGTTCATTTAACGATTAAAGAAAAACCATATATGCTTGTTTCAGCATTATTAAATGAAAAAGACATTAAAAATATTAAGAGCATCTTAATTGAAGATTCATTTGAAAATACGAAGCAAAATTTACAACTGGAAAATCTTGAAGAATTAATTTCTGCTACTGATATTTACATTAACACAGAAGATACATTCATTATTAATGAGCTGGAACATAACAATGGGCAAAAATTATTGTTTTATAATGTTGGATTTGGAAAAGAAATACAGATACACTTGGCTAAAAATTCCAATGTTAAACGGTCTGCAATCCAAATTATGAATAATACAGAAGACGGTAATTGTATAAAATTTTATATTCTCAATCATGATTATGAACACGTAAAAAATATAGTCGTGGAGATCTATCATTTATACGAGGCAAAAAATGAAATGAATTATCTGCTAGAGTGCACTCGCACTATCGATGTACAACGCTTTTTTAATGAAAAATTGAGGACAATGGGGTGAAATTATGGACTTATCAAAAGTGATAAGAAGTGAAACAATCAAATTGGATATGGAGGCTAACACAAAAGATGAAGTTGTAGAAGAATTAACGGACTTATTGTTTCAAGTAAATGCGATATCAAATCGAGAGAACTTTCTAAAAGATGTATTTTATCGGGAATCAATAGGAACAACTGGGATTGGTAATGGCATCGCCATTCCCCATGGAAAATCAAAATTTGTTAACAAAACATCACTGGCTATTGGGAGAACGAAAGCTGATATTGATTGGAAAAGCCTGGATGATCAGCCAGTTCGTTTTATTATTTTATTTGCGGTTACAGAAGAAGATAAAAATAGCACTCATATAAAGATATTAGCAAAAGTAGCTAGTAATTTAGGAGATGATAATGTTTGTGCCAAGTTATTAAAGGCTAAATCACCTGAAGAAATCTTAGATATATTTTCAGGCAGATAATTAAAGAAAGGGGAGGGATGTTATGAAAATTGTCGGAATTGCAGCTTGTACTTCAGGAATTGCTCATACGTATATTGCAAAAGAAAAATTAATGAAAGCGGCTAAAGAGTTAGGGCATGAAATTCACATTGAGACCCAGGGAACAATAGGGACAGAGGATGAATTAACAGATCTTGATATTAAAAATGCTGATA
>JBEQCC010000021.1:8898-12974 GCA_041639455.1 Pelosinus sp.
AGGATGGAGCATGTGATTTTAGAAATATTTATAATCTTTATTTTGGGAAAAATGGGTTTCCTAAATTGTATGATGAATTAACTGAAAGGAAAGCTTTGCATAGAAGAAACACAGTCATATTATTATTTGACAATGAGGAAAGCAAAGGCAAACCCTTATCTGAATTTAAAAAGTCTATAGGAAAAACTGATATTAAAAATGCTGATATCGTAATCGTAGCGGCCGATATCAATGTCGGTGGTAAAGAACGGTTCGTAGGCAAGAAAATTCTCAATATTCCAACCAACATTGCTATCAAATCGCCAAAATCAATCATAAAAAAGATCCAAGCTGACTTAGGACTATAATTAAATATGGATAATTAGAGGAGAGATAGTATGCTCAAAAAATTACAACTTAAAAAACATGCAATGACGGGTATTTCCTATATGTTGCCTTTAGTTGTAACAGCGGGTCTCCTTATTGCTATTGGGAATCTTTCAGGCGGATCAGTCATAAAGAATTACAAAGAAGCGTATTCAATTGCGGATGCACTCGTTTCTCTTGGGGTATTTGGCATGGGTTTAATTGTTCCGGTAATAGCAGGTGCTATTAGCTACTCCATTGCTGATCGACCAGGTATTGCTCCGGGTTTAATGATGGGGTTAATAGCAAATGCAATTGGTGCCGGTTTCTTAGGCGGCATGCTGGGAGGATATATCGTTGGCTATTTCGTACAATATTTAAAAAATAACTTGAAAGTACCGGTATGGGCTCAAGGGCTAATGCCAATGATGATTTTGCCCTTAATTTCAACGATGGTTGTAGGCTTGCTAATGTTTTACGTAATTGGTACTCCCATCGTTTGGTTAACAGTAACACTAACAGAGGTATTAAAAGGCTTGCAAGGTGGCTCAAGATTTATATTCGGTTTAGGAATGGGTGCGATGGCAGCATTTGACTTTGGCGGACCTGTAAATAAAGTTGCTTCATTATTTGCGGATGGTTTATTAGTAGAAGGAATATATGGACCAGAAGCTGTTAAAATTCTTGCATCCATGGTTCCGCCATTCGGTGTTGCATTATCATGGATCATAGCAAGGAAAAAATATTCAAGAGAAGAGGCCGAAAATATTAAAATTGCATTCCCAATGGGCGTTGCGATGATAACAGAAGGCGTTATTCCCATTGCAGCCAGAGATCCAATTCGTGTTATCGCTGCTTGTTCCATAGGTGCAGCCATCGGTGGAGGATTTTCCATGCTTTGGAATGTAGGAAGCCCCGTACCTTCAGGCGGTATGTTTATCGTGCCTGCCATGGAGAATCCAATAGGATTTTTAGCTGCCTTATCCATCGGCACCGTGATAACGGCTGCGATATTAGTTTTAACGAAAAAAACAGCCGCAGACGATTCATCCTTTGATGAAGAAGATGAGAGCGTAGATTTATCAAAACTTAACATCACAGATCAAATTAGATGAGAGGGTGAAACATGTACGTTTCAATGAAAGATATGCTTAAAAAAGCAAATGAAGGGTATTATGCAGTGATGGCAATTAATTGTTTTAATCTAGAAACGATTAGAGCCGTCATAACTGCAGCGGAACTTGAAAAAGCACCAATCATCGTAAATATAGTGCAAGATCATTTGGTAAGACATTGTGATAGCGGCTTAATTGCTCCTGTTGTGAAAATGTTGGCAGAACGAGCTGATGTGGAAGTCGCTTTGAATTTGGATCATGGTACAGAGTATGAGCATGTAACCCAGGCAATGATAAATGGATTTTCTTCTGTAATGGTAGATGCTTCTCGGTATGATTTAAAAGGAAATATTGAATTTAGCAAAAAGATTGTGGAATTTGCCAAAGAATACAACGTAAGTGTCGAAGGCGAAATTGGCTGCATGGGAGCCAATGAAGATGGTTCTTTTACACAATGTGCAATGTATTCAGACCCTGATGAAGCAAAACTCTTCGCAGAGGAAACAGGAGTGGATGCTTTAGCGATATCTTTTGGATCATCTCATGGAAACTATCCGGATGGAATTGTGCCAAAATTTGATTTCCGACGATTAAAGGCAATTAAAGACAATACGAAGGTACCTCTTGTGCTGCATGGGGGATCAGGATCTGGTGAAGAGAATATTTTGCAGGCAGTAAAGTTTGGCATTAATAAGATCAATGTTGGCTGTGATTTTTTCAATGCGTGCGCAGAAAGCACGAAGGCCCAATTAAAAGAAACTCCCGATAAAAACTACTTTGAATTAATTCACCAAGTAGAAGAAGATAGTATTGAGAAAGTTAGATATTATATTCGATTGGCAGGATCAAATGATAAATTAATATAAAATATGAGGAGAGACACACATGTTAATGAATATGAAAGAATTGTTGAAAGTCGCGCAGAAAAATCAGTTTGCAGTACCTGCATTCAATATCGGCAGTGGACAAATTTTAACAGCAGTAGTTGAAAGTGCAGAAAAGATGCAGTGCCCAGTCATTTTAGCTATTCACCCAGATGAATTATCCTTCTTAGGAGATAGTTTTATTGAATCATGCATAGCAGAAGCTAATGTGACAAAGGTGCCAATGGTTATTCATTTAGATCATGGTGGAAGTTTCGAACAAGTGATGCGTGCAATTCAATGTGGTTTTACTTCCGTAATGATTGATGGCTCCCATTTACCATATGAAGATAATATTGCAATAACCAAAAAAGTTGTAGGAGCAGCACATCCAATTCATGTTTCAGTAGAAGCAGAATTAGGAACGATAGGGACTACTGGGACCTCTGCTGAGGGGGGAGCAAGCGAGATTATATACACAGACTCTAAATTAGCAAAAGACTTTGTTGCTAAAACTGGAATTGATACATTAGCAGTTGCGATTGGAACGGCTCATGGTATTTACCCGAAAGGGATGAAGCCTAAACTTAAGCTGGATTTATTAAAAGAAATAAGAGATGTTGTTAGGATTCCATTAGTCTTACACGGAGGTTCATCAAATGCAGATGAAGAAATTGCGGAATCCGTAAAAATCGGAATCTCTAAAATAAACATTTCCAGCGACGTAAAAGCGGCTTACTATAAAAAGGTGCGCGAAGTGTTAAAAGATAATGAAGGTTGGTACGAACCCAATACTATTTATCCGCCATGTATAGCTGCAGCACGTAAAGTTATTGAATTCAAGATGAATTTATTTAACGCAACAGATACAGTGAAATTATACAAATAAAATATTTTAGGCTCATAGCCTATTGGATCTGCAATGATACTCCCAAATAGATCTTACTGAGTAGCGCAGCGCATCTAATAGAATAATCTTATAGCGTAGAAAGCTAATGAAGAGAAGATACGCATAATCTGGTAACAATTTAGATTATGCGTATCTTCTTTTTATTTTGGTAAAGTGGTGGGATCATTCCACCAACATATATTGCTTTTTTCAATATGACTTTAATGGATCAGATCCCTTTGGATTCAAGAGGTTTTGTGCGTCCATTGACAAGCCAAATACCACCCAGGATTAGTGCCATTCCCATAATAGTATTCCAATAAAGTGGTTCATTAAGCAGAATCACTCCTGCCAATACCCCGATAATCGGAATAGCCAGTACTGAGATAGATGCCTTCCCAGCCTCGGTATTTGATAAAATATATGTCCAGAGGAAAAAAGCCAATGCTGAAGCGAGTACGCCATTATACAGTAGATATCCTACTGCATTGAACCCCCACTGTATGTTGCTATGCTCAAACAAAGCCGAATAAATTGACAATAGGATAGCTCCCATCACCATCTGCCATGTTGTATATTGTAAGGTATCACAGTGTTGTAATTTTAATTTGACAAGAATACTTGAGATCGCCCAAGCAACGGCACCTGCAAGTGTTAATGCAATAGCCCACCAGATACCTCCGCCACTTACGTTTAATAATGCCACCAGTCCAAGGAGGCCCATGGCGATACCGGCCAGCTTTCTCGAGGTCAATTTCTCACCCAGCAAGAAATGAGCCATGATTGCCACCCAGAAAGGCATACTATAGGATAAAACCGAAGAAAGTCCAGCACTTAAAAACTGCATACCAATTTGGATAGCAC
>JBEQCC010000022.1:0-12792 GCA_041639455.1 Pelosinus sp.
CTCAAGTCAGACCTAAAAGAGGATGGATGGTCAGGTGAAGCCCAAGGTAAGACGGAAGAAGCATTGGATGTTGCCTTCGCTGAAGAGTTAACCCCTGTACGAAAAGGAAATGCGGACCAATACGGAACATCATCCCAGAGCGCCCGGGAGGAATGGCTGTTTCGCGGAGAAAAACTGCTTGCCCACCTGGAAGTGCTGATCAATGAGACAGACTTTCGTCCGCTTTATGACCATAAAGCTAAATTGTTCCACCTGGGTTACAACGCAGGGCCGGGCAAACCCGATCCTATTCTATATGACCTGATGGCGTCAGAGGCTAGGCTGTCAAGCTTTATTGCCATCGCTCTCGGTCAGGTATCCGTGTCCCACTGGCATGCCCTCGGACGGACAATGACACGGGTGGGTAGACGAGTTACGCTGCTCTCTTGGTCCGGGACAATGTTTGAATATTTGATGCCGTGGCTGTTTATGCATACCTACCCGAAAACCGTCTGGGACAGCACCTATCGTGGGGTGGTTCAGCGGCAAATCGAGTACGCCCGTCAGCGGGGGGTTCCGTTTGGCGTCTCTGAATCCGGTTACTATGCCTTTGATTATCAGATGAACTATCAATACCGAGCGTTTGGTGTTCCCGGTCTGGGTTTCAAACGCGGTCTCGAGCAGGATTTAGTTGTGGCACCCTACGCAACAATCCTTGCCTTACCTTTTGCAAAGGATCAAGGACTGCAGGATTTACATAGGTTGGATCAGCTTGGTGCCCGGGGAAAATACGGCTACTTTGAAGCAATCGATTTTACATCTGCACGACTGCCGAAGAAGCAGGCAAGTATAGTCATCCGCAGTTTTATGGCCCATCACCAGGGAATGAGCCTGATCGCACTTGCTAACTTGCTGGCACCGAGAACAATAACCGGGCGCTTTCACCGTGACAAGCGCGTACGAGCAGCGGAATTGCTTCTGCAAGAGCGCATTCCGGCACGGCCTAACATTATTAAACATCCTGCCATGGCACGTGAATACGTGTCTTATAAGAAGTCGACAGAGATGATTACTCTGCGGGAATACCGCAGCACAGATACGCTTGCACCCGAGGTGTGCGTTCTGTCAAACGGGACATTTACGACCATTGTGACCGACAGCGGCAGCGGGTTCAGCCGTTACGAAGGTCTGGCCGTTTCCCGCTGGCGGGAGGATCCGGTATTGGACAACTGGGGAAGCTATCTATATATCCGTGACGTTACCCGGGATGTGGTATGGTCGCCAGCATTCCAACCCTGCCGTGTCCAGTCTGACGAACAACGCGTGCAGTTTGCTCTTGATCGGGCTACTTTCATGCGAAAGGACAAAGATGTGCAGACAAGCCTGGAAATATGTGTATCGCCGGAATGGAATGCTGAAGTCAGGCGGCTGACGCTTATGAATACCGGAAATGAAGAGCGGATCATGGAAGTAACAACCTTCCTTGAATTGGCCCTGGCATCTCCTATGGCCGACGATGCGCATCCGGCTTTTAGCAAATTGTTCATCAAAACAGCATATGTTGAGGATGCTCAGTGCTTGCTGGCCCGGCGCAGGCCCCGCCGGGATGGCGAAAAATCGTTATGGGCGGTCCATTCTCTGCTGACTCCAGGCCGAACCCTTGGATCAGTGGAATATGAGACCGATCGATCCAGCTTTGTAGGTCGGGGACATACGCTTGCATTGCCCATGGGAGTCCGTTCACGCTTAAAGGGAACGGTAGGTTCTGTGGCCGATCCTGCATTTATCATGCGGAGGCGTATGAGCATCAAGCCTGGAGAACAGGTGCAATTGTTCGCTGTTACTGCTGTGGCTGACACGAAAGAAGAGGCATTGGAGATTGTCAGCCGTTTCGCTGGAGACCTGGTAGTGGAACGAACATTTCAACTGGCCTGGAATCGCAGCCAAATCGAATTTCAGCACTTACATTTGACTGCTGCTCAGGCCATGGCTTTTCAAGCTTTCGCTGGCCGGATTGTGTATACTCCGATGCTGCGGCGAGAGCGTGCCCAAAGTATCTTGTCGAATGTAAAAGGCCAGTCCGATCTCTGGGCATACGGAGTTTCCGGCGATGTGCCGATGATTCTGGTACGGATCGAGAACCACACCAACATACAGTTTGTGGTCAATTTGCTTACCGGTCACGAGTATTTGCGCCGCCTGGGGTTACTTTTTGATATCGTTATTCTGAATGAATCGGCGGGAGGCTATCAGCAGGATTTGCAGGAGACACTGCGACGGGCAGTTGAACAAGTCGTTGGCTGGCACAGCCCGGGTTCGGGCGGGATTTTTATTATAAGTTCCAGTCAATTGTCTGAAGAAGACAGGACGCTGCTCCTGGCCACCGCCCGTGTTGTACTCAGGGCAGACGGTCCCAGCTTCCAGGCGCAATCCAGTCTGCTGCGGAGGGCTATGGTTTTTCCGGCGCCTCTCAAGCTGACGGCGTCAGTAAGCAGGTTCCCAGGACCTGCCCTAGACAATGCGGAAGATTTATTATTCTTCAATAGTTGGGGTGGATTTTCACCCGATGGTCGGGAGTATCGGATTGTGCATAAAAACGGTAATTATCTGCCGGCGCCATGGATCAATGTGCTTGCCAACCCCCGTTTCGGCTGCCTTGTCTCCGAACTGGGCACAGGCTACACCTGGTGGCAGAGCAGCCGTGAGTGCAAGCTCACCCCATGGTCTAACGATCCTGTGCTTGATCCGCCGGGCGAAATATGTTATCTGCGGGATGAAGAGAGCGGCGAACTTTGGTTTGCTGCCCCAAAGCGAGGGGACGCCGGACAGGCAGGCGGGTCTTCTGTCTTAGGCTATACCGTTACTCATGGCAGGGGGTTCACCTGTTTTCGTCACGAGGGACACGGTATCAGATCCGAAATGACTGTTTCTGTTCCCCTCGATGACCCTGTCAAGGTTATTCAGTTGCGGCTGCAGAATAAAAGTGCTGAGCAGCGGCATATTTCCATCACCTATTATGCGGAATGGGTACTTGGTGTACAGCGCTCCTCCAATGCTTCTTTCATCATCACGGAGTGGGATGACTCTGCCCGGCTGCTACTGGCACGTAATGCGTATCAAAAGGAGTTTCATGGGACTTACGCCTTTTTGGGTGTATATTCGCAAACCGAAGCTTCTGTCAGACCATCGGCTTCGGCGGAATTTGAAGCACGGCAGAATACCGATTTTGGCGACCTATCCTGGACAGCAGACCGCGGTGAATTTCTCGGCCGCAATGGTACCTGGGAAAATCCCGCGGCTATGAACCGGGAGCGTCTTTCAGGCCAAACAGGACCGCTTTATAATACGTGCGGTGCGGTACAGACCAAACTTATACTAGAGCCTGGGGCCGAACAGACGATCTACATCCTGCTCGGTGCAGAACAGTCCCGGGACTCCGCCGTGAAACTGGCTGAAAGGTACCACCAATCTCAAGTTTGCGATCAATCCTTGGAACATGTACGTGAATTCTGGGATGGTGTTTTGGAACAAATCTCGGTTTCCACGCCCTGTCCGGAGATGAATGTACTAGTAAACGGCTGGCTTTTGTACCAGGCTCTTGGCTGCAGAATGTGGGCACGCTCCGCCTTTTATCAAGCAGGAGGGGCGTACGGCTTTCGCGATCAATTGCAGGATTCACTGGCACTTTTGCATTCACGCCCCGATTTAACGCGGGCGCAGATTTTGCTGCATGCCGCGCATCAGTATGAGGAGGGCGATGTGCAGCACTGGTGGCATGAAGAGACGCAGCGCGGCATTCGCACACGTTTCTCCGATGATTTACTGTGGCTGCCCTATGCCGTCGCACGGTATGTCGAGCATACGGGGGACGGCGGTATACTGGAAGAGGTAGTATCGTTTCTGTATAGTGAACCTTTACCGGAGGGTGAACATGAACGATATGAGCCGACCCAAATTTCTGCTCAAAACGGCACCATTTTTGAACATTGCTTACGTGCCATTGACAGGGCTGTGCAGCGCTTTGGCGAGCACGGACTGCCGCTGATCGGGATCGGCGACTGGAACGACGGTATGAGTCATGTCGGCGCTGAAGGCCGAGGTGAGAGTGTATGGCTTGGATGGTTTCTCTGTGATGTGCTAAACCGGTTTGCGGATTTATGCCGGCAGCGCGGTGCTGTTGAGCGGACGGAACGCTGCCTGGACGTATGCAGGCAGTTGAC
Organism: Pelosinus sp.; assembly: GCA_041639455.1. Lineage (GTDB taxonomy): Bacteria > Bacillota > Negativicutes > DSM-13327 > DSM-13327 > Pelosinus. Next base: position 4,200 of record JBEQCC010000022.1, read on the forward strand.
AGCCTCTCTTGATAAGCATGCCTGGGACGGGCAGTGGTACCGGCGGGCTTTCACTGACGCCGGACAATGGCTGGGTTCTATCTATAACGAGGAGTGCCGTATTGATGCCATCGCCCAATCATGGTCAGTCATTTCAGGGGCAGCGCCACAAGAAAAGGCACTGCAAGCGATGCAGTCATTCGACCGTGAACTGGTGGACCGGGATCTTTCTGTTGTGCGTCTTTTAACACCGGCTTTTGACAGCACGGATCCGAGTCCCGGCTATATTCAGGGTTATCCCCCCGGTATCCGGGAGAATGGAGCCCAGTATACCCATGGCGTTATCTGGAGTATTATCGCCTGGTGCGGGCTTGGCAACGGAGATAAGGCTTTAGAATTATTTCAAATGTTAAATCCTCTCAATCACACCCGCACGCCTAATGAAGTACGGCAGTATGCGGGGGAACCCTACGCCATTGCGGCGGACGTTTATACAGCGGAGCCGCACCGGGGGCGCGCCGGCTGGACGTGGTACACTGGTGCCGCCGGATGGATGTATCAGGCGGGAGTTGAGTCGATTCTCGGCCTTCGTCGCCGTGGTGACCGTCTGTACATTTCCCCGTGCATTCCCTGCGAATGGCCAGGGTTTTCCGTTAGCTACCGTTTTGGTAACAGTTTATACCATATTGCCGTTAAAAATCCGTCCCATAAGTCCGTCGGAGCGGTTGCTTTACAAATTGATGGACGGGAAGCTGCACTTACGGAGCGAGACGTGAAGGATGGTCCTTACGTTACAATGGACGATGACGGGCAGCCCCATCACGTTGTTCTGATTATGTAAAAAAACTTCTCAAAAGAAAAAATTCGTATGTGATAAGCTCCCCCTTAAGGTAAACAGTGAACGTAAAAAACTGTTTACCTTAAGGGGAGTATTTTCTATGTCTGCTCCTACGTCCCATGGATATATGTCTCTTTTATTGATTGACATAGCGATGAAATATGAAGCAATTTAAAGTTAGCATTTCTAATAGGGACAAATAAATCTGTCCCCATGTCCCATTCTGTCGTTAACTTGCACTATATTGACCATATTTTTTCGGAGATATGCCAACTGCTTTTGTAAAAGATTTTAAGAAGTTGCTATAATCATTAAAGCCACATTTTTCACAAACTTCGCTGACTCCTAGTCCCATAGTTAATAAAGATTTTGCTATGGTAATACGGCGGGCATTAATATACTTGTTAATCGTGGTGCCTGTAGCTGCTTTAAAAATTCTGCAGATATAAGAGGTACTGATGTAGAACTGCTCTGCCAGCTGTTCTACAGTAATAGTATCGTTAATATGCTGATTGATGTAGGAGAGGATTTCTTGCACCTGTTGATTGTACTGAAAGTTTGAATCTGCTATTTCTAAATGATGGTTATTTATAAATAAACTATTGATCATAACCATCATTTCCATAAAAGCTACCCGATCGAGTATATCACTTCCAAATTCATTTAATGTAGTGATTTTGCCAATAAAATAAAGAAAGCGATACTGCTGCTCTTTGTTTAATGAAATGCGATGGTTGAATACCTGATTACGGTCGGTAAAACAATAGCTAAGGTCTGTTTTTATAGTCGAGATTTCCTTTAAAAAATCTGGATAAATAGAAATAATAATGCGTTCATGAACCATATTATTAATTTGCGTTAAATAATGACTCTCAAATTGATTGATAACAAATAAATCTCCTGGATTAATATCATAAAAACGATTATCGATCAAAAACTGTTTTCCACCTGAAATGGAGTAATAGATTTCATAACAATCATGAATATGAATATCCATTGTTTTTTCTTCTTTGTGCAAATGTGCTATTGCATAGTATTTGCTTTTCAGACATTCCGAAATTGCTGCCTTACATGATGTAAATTTTTCCATTGTACCTATCCTTTCCTAGTGTTAATTATAATTGGTATGTTCAAGATATGCAAGATTTATAAGAAGAAATGACAAGATTATGAAATATTAGTATGATATACTGCTTCTATAGGAAGATAAACAGAAATATAGCAGTAAGGAATTAAAAATAAAAGGGAGGTAAAAAGAATGGGTATTATGAAAAGGTTTTCGTTGGAAGGAAAAGTTGCATTAGTAACTGGCGGATCTTATGGAATTGGTTTTGCTATTGGCAGTGCTTATGCTGAGGCCGGTGCAACTATTGTTTTTAATGACATAAATCAAGAGTTGGTGGATAAAGGAATCAAAGCTTATAAAGAAGCTGGAATCAATGCTTTTGGCTATGTATCTGACGTAACAAAGGAAGATCAAGTACAAGCCATGGTAGTAAAAGTGGAACAAGAGGTTGGTACCATTGATATTCTGGTAAACAACGCCGGTATTATTAAACGCATTCCCATGCATGAAATGACAGCGGCAGAGTTCCGTCAGGTAATTGATATCGATTTAAATGGACCATTTATCGTAGCAAAAGCAGTAATTCCATCAATGATTAAAAAAGGACATGGAAAAATAATCAACATCTGTTCGATGATGAGTGAACTGGGACGGGAAACAGTATCTGCGTATGCAGCTGCTAAAGGCGGATTGAAGATGTTGACAAGAAATATTGCATCAGAATATGGACAGTTTAATATCCAGTGTAACGGCCTTGGACCTGGTTATATTGCAACCCCACAAACAGCACCCCTAAGAGAAGAAGGACATCCATTCAATAGCTTTATTATTGCAAAAACGCCGGCTGCCCGATGGGGAACACCTGAAGATTTACAGAGCCCTGCAGTATTTTTAGCATCAGAGGCTTCTGATTTTGTAAATGGACATATTCTTTATGTAGATGGAGGAATATTAGCGTATATTGGAAAACAGCCTTAATGCTAGAATTGTATTATAGGAGGCGTGATCAATGAAAATAGCGTTAATCAATGAAAATAGCCAAGCTGCTAAAAATGAAATGATTTGTTCCGCTTTGAAAAAAGTAGTAGAACCAATGGGACATGAAGTATTCAATTACGGAATGTATAGTGCAGATGATAAGCAGCAATTGACTTATGTACAGAACGGAATTTTAGCAGCTATATTGCTAAACGCAAAAGCGGCAGATTATATCATAACAGGATGCGGTACTGGAGAAGGTGCTATGCTGGCTTGCAACGCTTTCCCGGGAGTGTTGTGCGGACACATAGTAGATCCATCTGATGCATATATGTTTGCTCAAATCAATGATGGAAACGCAATTTCATTACCATTTGCAAAAGGATTTGGCTGGGGTGCCGAGTTAAACCTTCAATATGCTTTCGAGAAATTATTTCTAGGGGAAAGCGGACAGGGCTATCCAAAAGATAGAGTAATCCCAGAACAACGAAACAAGAAAATTTTAGATGAAGTTAAAAAAGTAACTCATCAAGATATGATGACTATTTTAAGAAATATTGATCAAGAATTGCTAAAAGGTGCAGTAAGTGGAGAAAGATTCCAAGAATACTTCTTTGCAAATTGCAAAAATGACGAAATTGCAGATTATATCAAGCATGTATTAGCTTAACTATTAAACAAGTAAACAGGCACGAAACGCACCGATCAGAAAATAATAAATATGGTAACTTTTATAGTGATGCCCTAACGTTCAGATTCTAATGAACTTTAGGGCATTTTTCGTTTGGAAGCACTCGAAGTTTAATAGCTGCACCGGGGTTGGAGGGGGACGCAGGGACAGTTGTTTGTCCGAGAGACGGAAGAATTAAGAGCCCTAAACTACAATTCTTATTGGGATATAAGCAACTGCAGATTGACAAGAAACCTGTCCCATATCCCCGCGACATGCCTTATGATAAACGCTAGACTTCAAGTTAAGGCGATATTCTTAGGGGGCGCGTTATGAGGGCTCATTTATAAATATGAAAAAATAAAAAGTTCAGAGTAAGGATGCATTTACTGATGCTGAGAGTGAGAAAAATCAGAATATAGTTTAAAGATATTTAATTAATTTAAATAAGTATATTCACAAAATTTAAAAAATGTATTATACTACGATTACTAAACAAAATAGATAGAATTATCAATATTTTGTGGGGTATAGGAAATATGGGCAAATTCAATTAGGGGGTGATAAGGTAAAGGCGAGGAGTTAGGTGAGAAAAGAGCACGCAAAATAACCGAAATTTAATATGGATTGTGGTAATGTCAAAAATAAAAAGCGACAAGAGGAGCATATCACGTGAGTAAATTAACTTTGAAAGAAAAGGTATCCTATGGTTTAGGTGATTTTGGCAATGGTTTTATGTTTGATATGGGACAGATTTATCTACTCAAATTCTACACAGATGTCTTTGGTATTCCGGCAGCTGTAGCTGGGAGCATCTTTTTGCTTACAAAAATATTTGATGCGTTTATGGATCCAATCGCTGGTGCTTTTATTGATGCACGAAAAGCTGATCCTCGGACAGGGAAATTCAGAAAAATCATGTTTACCAGCAGTATTATCCTTGGTATATTATCCGTATTTGTCTTTATGGCTCCCGACCTTTCTCCCACTGGAAAAATGATTTTTGGCTATGCCACCTACATGGCATGGGGTGTTGGATATTCTTTTACCAACGTTCCCTATGGGGCATTAGGAGCTGCCATGACACAAGATCCTAATGATCGAGCATCCCTGGCATCTTGGCGTCAAGCTGGTTCCCTAGGAGCATTGCTCATTACCAGTGTAATGGTAGTACCTCTAATTAAACAATTCTCAGATCCACGTGTAGCCTGGCCAGTAGTGGTTGCCCTTACTTCAGTTATCGGTGTTACAGCCTTTTATTTCTGTTTTAAAAATTGTAAAGAAGTCATTGTTGGTAAAAGTTTTGCTTCAAGTGAAAAAATTTCTATCAAAGCAATGGCTAGGTCAATTTTTACCAATCGACCTTTATTGGCACTCATTTTAATGACAGTTTTCACAATTTCGGCGTACAATATTAAATCTGCAATGATGATCTATTATTGCCAATATAATCTTGGTGACATTAGTTTGATGCCTTACATTAGTTTCATTACAATCGGATGTTCCTGTTTAGGGATTACCTTAATTCCTAAATTAACAAAACGATTTGGCAAGAAAAATACAGCTCTCATTGGTTTTGGCATTAGTGTTGTTGCTGATCTAATTAACTTCTTGATTCCAGGCAATTTAGTTACGTTTACGATTTTAGCAAGTATTGCTTTTATTGGAATTAGTATTCCTAATGGCGTTACTTGGGCTTTTGTTTCTGATTCCATTGATTATGGTGAATGGAAAACAGGAGAAAGAAGAGAAGGGATTACTTATTCATTCTTTAATTTTTCACGCAAAATAGCACAATCCGTTTCTGGTTTCGCTTCTGGTATAGGTTTGTCTCTTGTGGGTTATGTACCAAATGTACAGCAGACGGAAAAAGCTCTAGGTGGAATCAAGGGATTGTTGCTTTTATATCCAGCAGTGACCATATTTTGCGCAGCACTTGTAATCGGGATGTTATATACTTTAAGTGATAAAAGACATGGAGAAATGATAGAAGAGTTAAAAAATAGACCTGCTTAACAATAAAATCATAACCAAGAGCTTGATAAATAGTTAGGATATGATATTATTAAATCAACTTAATTAATTAATTTAATTAAGTTGATTTGTGGAGGTGTTTGAGAAATCATGCCGGAAGTGATAACAATCGGAGAAAGTATGGTTATGTTGATTGCAAACCAAGGAGAATCACTGGAATTAGTTTCAGATTTTTCCCGCCATCTCGCTGGGGCGGAATCCAATGTTGCAATTGGTTTAGCTAGATTAGGGCATCAGACTGGATGGATAAGCGCAATTGGTAATGATCCTTTTGGCACGTATATACGTAATACCATTTCTGGTGAAGGTGTCGATACATCTGCTGTAACTGTATCATTGGTGCATTCTACAGGTATGCTTGTGAAAGAACGAAATGATGGGGGAGATCCCCAAGTGTATTATTATCGGAAAGATTCAGCAGCAGCCAATTTCACACCCGAAATGCTGCAAGAAAGTTATTTTGAGAATGGAAAAATACTTCATATAACAGGTATCTTTCCAGCCCTCAGCCCTAGTAGTAAAGACGCCCTATTCGCCGCCATCAAGGTGGCAAAAAAACATGGTCTTATGATTTCCTTTGATCCTAATATCCGCCTAAAGCTCTGGACGGCTCAAGAAGCCAAGGAAACACTGTTGGAAATTGCTGAAATGTCGGATTTAATATTACCAGGATTACACGAAGCTGAATTATTGGTGGGAACAACTAACTGGGAACAGGTTTCAAAGTTCTTTCATGAGAAAGGCAATCAATTTGTTATCATGAAGAATGGTGCTGATGGTGCTTATTATTCCATTCGTGAAAGGGATGGTTCTATCATAGAAGGTTACGAAAAAGGTTTTAAAGTGGAGATAGTCGTTGATACGGTTGGTGCTGGTGATGGTTTTGCTGTTGGCTTATTATCGGCCATGCGCGAAGGTTTATCTTTGGGCGAAGCCGTTAGACGGGGGAATGCTATTGGTTCTATGGCTGTAATGGTCAGAGGCGATTATGATGGATATCCAACGCGAGAACAACTAGAGGCTTATTTGGCTAAGTAGTTTGCTATGGCGTCACGAGATAGAGACAAAAATTTATTTGGGGAGGGATAAGTTTGATACCTAGAATTAATGTATTACAAAAATTGATGCAGTCAGGAGTAGTAGCTGTAGTTCGAGCACAGAATTCTGAGCAGGCCATTAAGATCACTGAGGCATGTATGAAGGGTGGTATTGCTGCCATTGAAATTACCTTTACTATTCCAGAGGCAGCCCAAGTGATTGCGGATTTGCGGAAAGCATATTCACCGGAAGAAATGATTATTGGGGCAGGAACGGTCCTTGATCCTGAAACAGCTAGAATTGCCATTTTAGCAGGCGCTCAATATATTGTCAGTCCATCACTAAATCTGGAGACCGTTAAGTTATGCAATCGTTACCAAGTTCCTGTCATGCCTGGAGCTATGACTATTGCTGAAGTTATTGCCGCCATGGAAGCAGGTGCTGATATCGTGAAAATATTCCCAGGTGATGCCTTTGGACCATCTTTTATTAAAGCCATTAAAGGACCCATTCCACAAGCACCACTTATGCCAACTGGCGGTGTGAATTTAGAGAATGTGGGAGAATGGATTAAAGCTGGTTGCGTCGCTGTTGGCATCGGCGGAAATTTGACAGCGGGTGCTAAAACTGGTGATTATCAGTCTATTGAAGAGATTGCAAAACAATTTATTGGGAAAGTACGTGCTGCTCGCGGTTTATAAAACATATATTTAGGGGGAGTTAACGGTGGAAAAATTAAATAGTTCATTAGTAAATGGTAATTTTTCATTTCCAAATGACTTAAAAGTACAAAAATATCCAGGAGATTTGCCAGAACGTGTAATACAGTTTGGTGAAGGAAATTTTCTAAGAGCTTTTGCCGATTGGATGATTCATTTATTAAATCAACAAAATTTGTTTAATGGTCGTGTCGTAGTGGCGCAACCCATTAAAGAAGGGCTTGCTGATATGGTCAATAAGCAGGACGGCTTATATACCCTTTTACTGCGTGGATTACGCGACGGACAGCCAGTGGAAGAAAAAGAAGTTATCAGTTCCATTAGTCGTTGTTTAAACCCTTATACCCAGTGGGATGCTTATTTAAAATGTGCAGAAGATCCATTAATTGAATATGTTATTTCCAATACAACAGAAGCTGGTATTACTTTTGATCCAACAGATAAGTTTGAAAATGAGCCACCTACTTCCTATCCAGGCAAATTAACATCTTATTTATATCATCGTTTTCAATACTTTAAGGCAGATACAAGTAAAGGGATGGTCATTTTACCTTGTGAATTAATTGATCGAAATGGCGATAATTTGAAGAAAGCCGTATTACAATATGCAGAGCTTTGGAAGTTGCCCCAAGAATTTTCTCGTTGGGTAACTGAAAATAATCACTTCTTAAATACGTTGGTGGATCGTGTGGTAACTGGTTATCCAAGAGATGAAATCAAAATGATCATTGATTCTTTAGGTTATGACGATTCCCTAGTGAATACAGGAGAGTTATTCCATTTGTGGGTTATTGAAGGACCTAAAGAATTGTCAGAGAGATTACCCTTCCACAAAATTGGCCTTAATGTTATATGGACGGAAGATATGACCCCTTATCGAACTCGGAAAGTAAGGATTTTAAATGGTGCTCATACTGCATCTGTACCTGCAGCATTTTTGTATGGCTTAGATACAGTTGGTGAAATGATGGATCATGAAGTGATGGGTAAGTACGTACGACAAATTATCCAAGATGAAATTATACCTTCCATTAATCTGGATAAAAGTATGCTGGAGGAATTTGCCAGCGCCGTAGTGGAACGATTCCAGAATCCTTATATCAAACATTATTTACTCAGCATATTGTTAAATTCTGCTTCTAAATTTAAAGCCCGGGTTTTACCATCCATTCTTGAATATCATACAATCAATGGCAGCTTGCCAGAAAAATTAGTTTTTTCCTTAGCAGCTTTGATTGCCGTGTATAAAGATGGAAAAGTAGATAGATCGG
>JBEQCC010000023.1:0-12707 GCA_041639455.1 Pelosinus sp.
CGATTTTTGGAGCATCATCGTATTTTATATTTTGCAAATGGTGGCAAGGAAAAAGTCTATTTATCCAGTGCGGACTGGATGAATCGTAACCTAAGTGAGAGGATCGAATTATTATTTCCCATTGATAATCCAGAAATTCTAGAACGAATAAAAAATATTTTACATATTATGCTAAAGGATAATCGTAAGGCTTATATGATGAAAAGTGATGGCACCTATCGGCGGGTATATCGCCGAGGTAAGATCGTTAATAGTCAGCAAAAATTATATCAAGAAGCACAAGAGCGAGCTGGTGGTGCAGATTTTTAAAGAACAAGGCCTATACTTTTATATAAGCCTTGTTTCATATTGATTTCCGCTTAATTTCAATAGTTATCCCCATAGTTATGCACAAAAGGTTAACAAATGTGGATAACTATGGGGACATATTCTGATTTTTACCTCAAAATGAGGGAATATTATAGCTTTACGAGGAATAAATATGTGGATAAAGTTACCCACATCCTTTTATCCACAATTAGAAAACAAAATAATAAAAATCCTTGACTTTAGCCACATAACTATGGTAAAATATTTTTTGTCGACGGGACAAGAGTTCCCATTGAAGGAATGACTCCGTAGCCCAGCTGGATAGAGCGCTTGACTACGAATCAAGAGGTCGCAGGTTCGAATCCTGCCGGGGTCACCATTTTTTGTTGCTAACTGTATTTTGCGCCCGTAGCTCAGGCGGATAGAGCAACGGTTTCCTAAACCGTGTGCCGGTGGTTCGAGTCCTCCCGGGCGCACCATTGTATTTTGTGTGGTGAACCGGATATTGGATGATCATTATTATATGGGATTAGCATTAGAAGAAGCGCAAAAGGCTTATGCGATTGGAGAAGTGCCAATTGGCGCTGTGCTTGTTCTGGATGGCCAGATAGTGGCTGTAGGACATAATATGCGTGAAAGCTGGCATGATGCTACGGCTCATGCTGAAATGATTGCTATTCGGGAAGCTTGTCAAAGGCTTGGACGATGGCGTTTGACTGGACTTACATTGTATGTTACGATAGAGCCTTGTCCGATGTGTGCTGGTGCGTTGGTCATGAGCCGTATTGACCGATTGGTTTATGGCAGTGCTGATGTGAAAGCAGGGGCAATTGAATCGATTTTTAATATAGCGCAAAATGATGCATTAAATCATTCCATGGTGGTTACATCAGGAATACGCAGAGATGAATGCGCGCAAATTATGAAAGACTTTTTTAAACAACGGCGAAAAAAGAATCATCGTATAGATACCTGAGACATGAGCATTGAAGTAGATCAGGTCACGGAGAGGTGGCTGAGCTGGTCGAAGGCGCTCGACTCGAAATCGAGTAGGCGGGAAACTGTCTCGTGGGTTCGAATCCCACCCTCTCCGCCATATTATCAATGATACCAGGGGTTCTGGCTGTATTCAGCTAAGACTTCTGGTTTTTTATTTTGTGTAAAAAATCGAACTGATAACATTCTGATAACAAAAGTGTAGCCCGACCTATTTTTTGAATAGATCGGGCTATTGACTATAGATTAGCTTTTTCGATAGCAGTACGTTTATTTTCGTGAGAAGGGTGAAGATAGTGATTGGCAGTTATACTAATATCTGAATGACCAAGAATATCAGAAACCGTTTTTAAGTCGATAACGGCTTCTAAGGCATTTGTGGCAAATGTATGACGCAAATCATGAATTTTTAATTAGGTGCTTAAGTATTGTGATCAAAAGTATCTTTTACCGTAATCGATGAAGATACGATAGTAAGTGAAGGGTACACTACTTATTTTCGCAGTGTTATCGCTTTTGGTAAGGCAAGAATCGTAGAAGGTGATGAATGGCAGGAAGGATTTAAGGCATTAGTTGAAAAATATTCAGGCAATCTTTCTGAAGAAGCAAAACATGCAGAAATAATAGGGTGTACACGTTCTCATGTTATTGCAATTGATGTAGAACATATAACCGGCAAAGAAGCCATTGAATATGTCAAAGCTAAAAATAATTGAGGAATAATAAAGCTGGCAGACAGGAGGCTCTCAGGAGCCTACTGCCTATGTCAAAAAAAATGTCAATATTAACATGAAAGTATATCTAGGTTATAACCGTAAAAAATATTGTTTTTTTATATTATTTAGGTTATATTGTTTTCGAGGAGGTGGTTGCTATGCTGATAAGACAATCTTACATTGACCAAATTACAACATTTATTGATATGCCATTAGTCAAAATTTTAACTGGTGTTCGTCGCTGTGGAAAGTCAACCATTATGCTGCTGCTCATGGATGATCTTAAAAAAAGGGGAATATCTGAAAATCGTATAGTACGTTTTAACTTTGATACCTTGGAATGGCAGAATGCTGATGCGAAACAAGTATTTGAGATTATCAAGGGTAAACTTGTTCCAAATGAACGCACGTATTTATTTTTGGATGAGATTCAAGAAATAGAACATTGGGAACGGCTGGTCAATACCTTCATGGAGGAAGGTGAATACAATGTAGATATTTTTGTCACAGGGTCTAATTCTAAAATGATGTCTTCGGAAATATCGACATATTTGACTGGGCGGTATGTTTCATTTCGCGTGTATCCGCTTTCCTTTGCTGAGTATTTAGACTTTAGAAAAGCATATGGTGAGCTTTCTGACCTCTCCAAGGAATTTTTAAGGTATATTGAATATGGCGGTTTTCCTGCCGTTCATCTTAAACAGCTTACACCGGACGAAGCTTATACAATCGTGAAAGATATTTACAACACTACCATTTTTATCGATATTGTTAAACGCAACCAAATTCGGAAGGTTGACCAGCTAGAGCGTATTGTGAAGTACGCTTTTGATAACATTGGCAATACCTTTTCAGCGAATTCTATAAAAGGTTTTCTGACAAGCCAGAGCCGGAGCATCGATGTAGAAACGGTCTATAATTACCTTTCAAAGCTAGAAAGTGCCTATATATTGAACAGGTGCTCACGTCAGGATTTACAAGGCAGAGAGATTTTGAAAACGCAAGAGAAGTTTTATTTAGCGGACAACGCATTTAAGCACGCTGTATTAGGGTATAAGCAGGCTGATATATCGCAAACCCTTGAAAATATTGTATATTTAGAGCTTCGGCGGCGTGGGTATGATGTTTATGTAGGTAAACTTGACACCAAGGAGATTGATTTTGTTGCTGAGAAGCAAGGGAAAATCATCTATGCTCAAGTTGCTTATCTTTTAACCGATAAAAAAACACAGGAACGGGAATTTGGTAATCTGCTTCAGATTGAAGATAACTTCCCTAAGTTTGTGGTCAGTATGGATGATGTCGATATGTCCCAAAAGGGGATTATCCATTTGAATATCAAAGATTTTTTGTTGAATAACTGGTAAAGATAAGCCGTCTCATTGAGCTTTCTAGTAAGCCACATTATCGAAGCTATCCATTAGTTAAATAGCCGATTCCTCACATCACTGTAGTACCTTCGATATACGGCGGAGCAATAGCTGGAGTGCATCTCGTATCTTTTGGCTCTATTAAAAAATTGTGAAACGTGTAGAGGGTATAGTATAAAATAGTTTCTCACTAAGTCTTTTGAGGCTCTTTTATGCTCCTTTATAAGAATTTCAAGTAACAAAGTGCTCTATTGCATTTTTTACGTGGCAGTATCACGAATTGAATAGTAGAAAAGCCGTCGAGAGTGGCTTTTGGCTTAATCGGTGTTATTTGCAATATTTTGATAAATAACAGGAATTTTAAATACCAATATTGAAATATTAATAATAATTTTGTGCAAAGAATACGGTTTCTCGTTCTCTCAAAATTATGCTCGTTCAGGCGTCAAACAAGAAGGCCGTTAGAAAAAAAGCAAATCCTGAGGTATCGAATCATACGTCGGATTTGCTAGTAGCACATTGTGCTTGAATGATTAGGCTGGTGGTAGCTTCAGTGAAAAAATAGGGTCAAGGTCGATTAAACTCTATGCGTAATGACGAAAAAGGCATTCCCAACATAAACGCATGTTTTATGAGGTTATGTTTAAGGTATTAGTGACGTTTCCACCCTTTCCGCCATTTTATATCTTTTTTAAAATATACTTTTTACGAATATTGATAACGTATTGTGTATGGAGCTTGTTTGAAGGTTCATCTTTGCAGGATGACTTCAAACGGCTCTATTTATTTTTTGTGGCTTATGGTTCGAATTTTTCAGGCTGAATTTATAGGAAATATTTATGTCTAGAAATTTCTCTCCGTTCATGTCGTAGGTTTCCGAGACCTCTATGCGATCAATCAGTTCGACCACAATAACCCTTGTCAAGCTATCAATGGTTAAACATTCCTTAACGCGGTTTACCCAGTCCGTTAAATCAGATGTGAGAAATGTCATCAGTACAAAATGGTGAGATATTAGCAGAACGCATGAATCCGGAAAGCAGGCTCTTCTTCATGGACCCCGAAGACGAAGACCTGGATTTCATATTTCAATGGTTCGTTGGATGGATAGCCTACGGTGCCTGCACGCCAGGTGAGTTGTTCAAAGTCGCTCGCAAAGTTGATGCGAAGTCTGCTGTGAGCTGGAAAGAGGAGTTTGAGAAAGAGGCAAGAAAGATTGAAGCGATCGGTGAAGACTGCCTGAAAAAAGGACATAGGATCAGCGCCGGCCAAGCGTTCTTGCGAGCCTTCGCGTACTACTGAGCAGCCTACTGCGCGATAGATCCGACGGATGCGGATTTCTTTCCAGTCTATTTCAAGACCGTAGAGTGCTTCAAGAAATATCTTGACGCTATGTCTAAAACGATTAACCATGAGTTTGTGGAAATAGAATACAAAGGCTATAAGTTCCCGGGGATCTTTCTGAAGGCTGAGAACAGTAACAAGCCAAAGCCGACGATTTTTTTCCACAACGGTGGCGAATCACATAAGGAGGACACCTTCTTCCTTGGGGGGAAAGATGCCATCGAGCGAGGGTATAACGCATTGCTCGTAGATCTGCCTTATGATGTACAACCAAGGTCTTATAACCCTGAGATCACAGCAAAGAACTTCCCCAAAGCCGATCTGTTAGGCGTCTATCATGCAGCCACTGATTTCCTCGTTGCTCGTCCTGACGTAGATGCTAAGCGGCTGGTAGTATGCGGCGATAGTTATGGTGGCATGAAGAGTACGCTCAATGCGGCTAATGATGATCGTTTTGCCGTGTTAGTTGCTAGTGCGCCATTATACTCTTGGCCGCTCGTGATTAAAAATGGTGTTATGCCTCCGTTCGTTATGGGGGATCCGGAAGAGGCGAAGAAGATCATAAATAGTTTGCCGTGGCTCTCCCGGGTAACACTTCATCGAGTCTGTTGGATGCATGGCTTCGACAGCATTGTAGAATGGCTGCCTGCAACAGAAAATAATATGGAGCTCGATCCGCGAGATATCAAGTGTGCTTTCCTGTCTCTGCGCGCGGAATCTGAGGGTCCGGAGGTTGTGAGGCAGGCAACGGAGTGTTATGAAAAAGCGTCCTCCAAGAAGAAGGCTCTGTGGATAGGGAAAGCAGAGGAGGGCGCCGATTTCCATTGCCAAATCAATAATCTGGCGTTGCGGTTCCAGGTGCAGTTCGATTTCTTGGACGAAGCCCTAGATTATAACGGTTAGTCCCAGATAAGGAGTATGGCGTAAATCATTTATTCACGCCATACTCCTAGTTGATGTTCAGAGTTCCCCCTCCAATTATTTTGGTTGGAACATCCAAAGGATTGGCTTCTTGTTTCCACGGCTCCTTTAATTCAGCCTAATAAGAATGCTTTTTGAATAATACTTATACTTAATTGTATTGACAAATTATTTACGCCGCTTATAATTTTAACTAAACATTTAGAGAAGGAGATTGTACTTTGAAACCAGCAGCCGACAAGCTTTCCAAACAAATGATTCTGGACTCCGCTACAGCAGTATTCGCCGAGAAAGGCTTTGACGGCGCCCGGGTGGATGAAATCGCCCGCCGGGCAGGAGTCAAATAAAGCCTTGATTTACTATTATTTCGAAAGCAAGGATAAGATCCTGGAAGAACTAATGGAAGGAATAATTAAAGATTTAATAGAGTTCAAGGATGGGCTGGCAATCTTCACGGAAGATATAAATCCCAGGCAGTTCTTTGATAGCCAAATATTAGACGAAATACTGCGCAAGTATTTTAATTTTGCCCGTAAACACCGGCCTTTATTGAATATTATTATGACTGAAGCGATGAAAGAGACCGCCAGTAAAAATGTTTTCTTTCAGATGCTGAATATGTTCGTGGAAGACAACATGAATAGAACGAAGATGCTAAAAGGCAAAATCATGGATGATGAATCTTTTCGCATTAGTGTAATATTCCTGGCTTATATGCCCATGTTCAATTTTATTACCTTGGGCGAAAAGTGGGCCGAATACAATGGGGTTGATTATGCTACTGCCGAAGACAAATACCTGCAGATATTCAAAAATCTATATTATGACTACTTTTTAACAGGAATCTTTCGTATTGACTTTGACTAATTTTTAAGAGTTACCAGTGCCGGCCGGACCACAAACCGGTATACATAATGGCGGGCCGGATCGAAGCCGGCGAGAGGGCCGATATAAGCTCTAAAATTACGGCCCGGGTAACGAACAAGAACCATCGGATTCACTTCACTTTAACTCCGATGGTTCTTGCTTTGTTAAGCTGTGTCCGAGCCTATATGATCAACTGTGGCGCATTAGGCGCATGCCGGATAGCGGTACTTCGGGTCAACTTGGCTCGGAGTACATAAATCCGTCTGACAGAGCAGCTTATTTATTTTGATTCCTTGCTCCCCATTCGCATAATCCTTCCAAAACAGGCAAGAGCGTTTCTGCTTTAGCTGTCAAACGGTACTCAACTTTAGGAGGAATTTGAGGATACTCTTTTCGTTCTATCAAACCATCTGATTCCAGTTCTTTCAATTGTGAACTCAATACCTTAAAGGTAATCGAGCCAATTTGTCTTTTTAGGTCATTAAAGCGGACTGGCTGGTTTTCTGCCAAAAGGTATATGATAACCATTTTCCATTTACCGCCAATCACTGACAAGGTGTAGCCAAAAGGTGTATCTTGGATATTTTTTACTTGACCCTTATATGCAGCCATTCCCATAATTGACACTATCCTTTCTGATAGTACCTATCAATAAAGTTCGTACTATATTTTTATTTGCTGTCTTGTTATACTAAATTTACCTTAAAGTAAAGGAGAGAGAAAATGACTAATATTAAAACTTATAATCATAATCTTTGGGATCATGGCATTTCCCAAGCCTACAGTGTGAATGGCACGATTTATGTTTCCGGGCAATTCTCCCATGATTCGGAAGGTGCATTTATTGGCGAAGGTGACATTGAAACGCAAACTCGCCAGACACTTAAAAATCTTGACCATGTATTAGCGGAGTTTGGTGTCACGAAAACCAACCTCGCTTATGTGGAAATTTATCTGGCAGATGCTGGGGAGCATTCGGATTCCGTCATTAGGCTGTTCAAGGGATACTTAGAGAAGCACCGTCCAGCGGGAACTCTTGTAGGAGTGCCGTATTTTGCTTTTCCGGCACAATTAATTGAAATAAGTGCTGTCGCATATACAGACTAATGTATAAAACAATCTCTATCTGGCTGTCAGGTAGGGATTGTTTTATATAGGAATATCGAAGAATTTCCTGTTTATGTAGAGAAATTATACTTTAAAACAGTTGGAAAAACAAGTATTTCAAACGGCAGTGTGTTTAACTTGTGATAATGTGAATATTCGGAGCATAGTAGATAATGGAATTGGCAGAGGGTAGAAAGCGATTAAATAATCAATCTTGTCATATCCGTTAACAGGCTTAGAGTAAGCTGAATCGGCTTTTGTTTATAGTATAGACTAGATTTGATGCTCTAAAAGACCAGATCTAGTCTTTTTGTATGAATAATTTAGTGAAATATCAAAATATACACCTTTTAGGAGAGGTAATGATTATCAGAATAGTTTATTCTTATGGTAAGTATATAAATAAAATGAAAACTTTGGTAGTTGTATAATGGTTAGCGATTCAGCAAGAGCAAGGTCAAGCAGATAATAAAATGGGAACTGGAGGGAAAAGCGTGATTGTTTTTGATGAGGCTGTTGTAAAAAAGATCCTGTTAGAAGAAGGGTATTCAGATGTGGGGGAGATAGACATGATATTTAATGAATTAAATATCATTGATGCAAGTTTACAAATGGTACTTGATGCCTATCTGACCGATCGAACAATCGTAGATGAGTTTAAGGTGGAAGGTCTAACGATACATATAATCATGGGAAAGTTTAAATGTGATTTTTGGAAGGCATTAGGCTTTATGAATACAAGCATTTCAAATCATCAATTGGCTAAGGAGCTATATGATATGTAGCCAATTGATCGGATGGGATGGATTCATTATGCGATCCATAAAAAGACAGGATGCTAGAAACCATACTGCCAGAAGTTGCAGCTGCTTACAGTGAAGACTTCTGGTTTTTTATGTCTAGAATCATTGGTAAAAGGCAGTGGTAGCATCTTGTGAGCTGTATGCTAAGTCTTTGTATTTTAGTATTACATTTTTAAGGTTACAAATATGTTGCTTCATAAAGATGAAATCGTTAAAGAGTCCTATTGCCATGCAGGATTTTGTATAGACTTGGCAAATAGAAGAAATATAGATATTGAGATAAAGCTAGAGGTGTTGAAGATGAGCAAACCGAATGTAGTGGTCATTGGTGGACTGATGAATCCAGCATTAGAGCGACTGCAAAATTTTTGCAGTATTAAGCAATGGAAAAAAGAAAATAATATTCCCCGAGATATTTTATTAGAATGGGTTTCCGATGCTGAAGGTCTGATTGTAAATAATAGTGTCGCAGTAAATGAGGAATTGTTGCAAAATGCACCGAGGCTCAAAGTGATCGCTCAGATGGCTGTGGGATATGACAATGTTGATATTGAAGCTTGTTCGAAATACAATGTACCCTTTGGCAATACGCCGGGAGTTCTTGTTGATGCTACTGCTGACCTGGCATTTTCTCTTTTGTTATGTTCAGCACGGCGAATTCATGAAGGATGGGATTTTGTAAGAGAAAACTCTTGGGCTCTCGGCCATAAGTTATCTTTTGGTATTGATCTTGCTGGCAAGACTCTCGGAATCGTCGGTATGGGGCAAATTGGAGCTGCGGTTGCTCAAAGAGCAAAGGCATTTGGCATGAATGTGATCTATCATAATCGGAATCGCCGTCATGATGATGACAAAATTGGTGCAGCATATCAATCTTTTGAGACTCTATTGAAGAAAGCAGATGCGATCATCGTCTTGACTCCTCTGTCTCAAGAGACCAGAGGTTTATTTGGTAGGGAAGAATTTCGTAAAATGAAATCTACAGCCTATTTCATTAATGTATCTAGAGGCCCGGTAGTGAATACCGATGCATTAGTAGAGGCCTTAGACACAGGGGAGATTGCTTATGCCGCTCTTGATGTTACTGATCCGGAACCTTTGTCCCAAGATCATCCCTTGCTGAAACTTTCCAACATTCTCGTTACACCTCATATCGGCAGCGCAACGATAGAAACTCGTACTGCAATGGCACAGCTCACTGTCGATAATCTTCTCGCAGGATTGGAAGATAAGCCTTTGGCAGCATGTGTGAATGCAAGCAGGATCATTGGAAAAGAAGAGAATTGTATTTAGATTGTTTAATTTCATTTAAATCAGGTAATAGTATCAATGATTGCATGGCGATATTATAAAAAGTGAGGGAGTTGGAATATTGCCTTCTGCTTATTGGTACTATGGATTAATCATCATAAGCCTGGTTCTCGTAACAGCATCGATCATTTATAAAAGAGACTGGAAAATGTTATTATTGCATTTGCAGACAAGTGCTGTGATTCATCCCTTTGAGATCATCGTTTTAATCGTATGGAATGGATATCGATACTTACCTGGTATCGTGCAGGATGCAAGACTGGATAACTACTTGGGATCCTATATATCCAATACACTGATAGTACCGGCTTCAGCTGTTGCAATTAATGCTTTTTCACTTTCCTGGAATCATGTAATAAGTATTGCAGCTGTTTTTACCGGGATAGACTGGTATTTCACAGAGCTAGGAATCTATCAGCATCTCTGGTGGAGATCTTTTTATACTGGGATTGGGCTTTGCATTCTTTATGCAATTAGCAAATGGATTTGGCGGGGACTGCATGACAAGGAGCCTTCTTTAGCTTTTAGGCTTCTTACCATTTATATGATATATGCATTCATCCATAACTTAATAGTCTTTATTCTGAACAAAGGAGGACAATTATTCAGATTTCATGTTAATTGGTTTTTAGATTCAGAAAAAGATCATCAGATTTTTTTCTCTCTCCATTTAATGATCACTAGTATTATTATTACGATGTGTATTGGTCTGGAATTACGATTTCGTTATCGGCTAACGGGGATCGTTATTTTAGTTCTATTCAATTGGTTTCTTGGGCAATATCATATTTTTGTTCCCTCTGGGGGAAACATTTCAGCAGTCTGTCTCATCTTAGTTTCCGTGCTGGCACTACCCCTCACCAGTCTCCTTTTTAAACTAGCCAAATTAAAATATTTATTTCCGTAATATCAGCAATTCAGAATCATAGTTATTTTTTAGTCTATAGAAAGTGGGAGAGGAAAATTGAAGACAAAAGAAATCGTCTTGGCGGCTCTATTTATTGCATTGAGCTTTATTGGAGCTAACATTAAGATTATGGGGAGCATTGCTTTTGACTCTATGCCGGGCTTTTTGGGCGCATTGCTGCTTGGTCCGGCCTATGGTGCTTTCATTGGTATGATAGGACATTTTTTGACTGCGCTGCTGTCTGGCTTCCCATTATCTTTTCCTGCTCATATTATCATCATGATCGATATGGCAGCAACAATGGCAATTTTTAGTCTTGTTTATCGCAAGGCAGCAGAGGATGAGGAGTTTTCTCTAAACGGAATTATCTTAGCGGCATTTCTGGGGGTTATCATGAATGGGCCAGTCTCATTGCTAATATTAGCTCCATTGTTGCTGCCTGTGATCGGTCTATCAGGAATGATGGCGCTTTTGCCTGTGGTGTCAGGAGTTGCGGCGCTTAATATTGTCATTGCATGCCTTGTATATAAGTTGTTGCCCAATAGGATAAAAAAGGTTAGGACGAAAATATGAAGGTACAAAAAGTAAGAGACTTGACGTTGATTGATTTGGGCCAGGAAAAAACCGTAGTAGTTGCTTGTGACAGCTGTGGTGGAATCGGATTGAAAGAGTATGATGTTCTTAAGGTTTCTCCTTTTGTTACTGGAAAGTACACCGCAAGAGTTGCTCTTTTGGAGATTCTGTGTTCAGGAGCAGAGGTCGTTTGTTTGGCTAATACTATTTGCAATGAAATGGAAGTCACAGGTAAAAAAATCATAGCAGGTATTGAAGAGGAATTAGAAGAGGCTGGTATTGGTAAAATTGTACTGACGGGAAGTACAGAAGAAAATTTTGCAACTTTTGTAACTGGTTTTGGAGTTACGGCTGTGGGACTTGTTGAAAATAAAAATCTTAAAGTCAATAATGTTAAGCAGGATGCTTTGCTCATCGCTATAGGGAAACCCAAAGTTGGAGAAGAAGTACTAAAAAGCGACAAAGGGATTATCGTTGATTATCAATTGATAAAAATGCTGCTTAGTCTTAAAAGCGTATATGAATTGGTTCCTGTAGGTTCTAAAGGAATCTTGTATGAGGCACAGCAATTAGCTGAGAATAATAATATGCAATTGGTTTTACATAGTGGGATACAAATCGATATTCATAAATCTGCAGGACCCAGTACTGTAGTTGTAGCGGCAATGGAAGAGGCTTTATTCCATCAAATGGATCTTCCGGGAAGTATCGAAGTAATTGGAAGGCTCCGAATGTAAGTTAATAAAAACCTGCACCGTTTTCAATTTGAAAATAATGCAGGTTTTTTGTTACTATTCGATTTAATAAGTCTTAGGGATGCAGGTAACATCCATCTGTCATCGCGAGCAATGACAATAGGAGACAAAAATAGTGTTGAGCAATGAACTGCAAAGATGCCAAGACTATGAAGAACAGGTCGGAATATCCCTACTATTACTTCGCGTTCTTCGTATTTCTTCGCGACCTTTGCGGTTTAAAATGTTTATTTTTTAATAACAGCTACTATAATACTTACCAATCAAGCAGATCAATAGCCGTCATGGCCATCGCTTTTGCACCTATTAGTAATCGCTGCTGAGCATAGGGTGATCCTGTTGCTGCTGCAAATTCCGGGGTGTGTGCTGAATGGCTGCTTCCAATGAAAATATCGGGATGGATGGTAGGTGCCGCATGACTGACATTCCCCACATCGGTGGAGCCATCTGCATCATTTGGTTCTAACAGCGTGACTTTTTCACTCAGCAAGGTCATATTTTCTTGGAAGAATTCCATTAGCTGAGGATCATTGAGCAGCTCTTTAAACAAAGGTTCATAATGCACAGTTTGAACCTTTGTATTTGTGGCTAGTGCGATGCCATCTGCCAGCCTTCGTACGGCAGGAATCACGGTTTCTTCTAAATAGTGAGATGATAAAGCCCTTATGGTAAATTTTCCTTCTGCCTCATCCGTTACAATGTTAGGAGCTGTTCCTCCTTTGGTAATA
>JBEQCC010000024.1:0-12665 GCA_041639455.1 Pelosinus sp.
TTACTTGGCGGATCAAAACTTTTAATAGTCTCAGGCGAAATATCAATACCGGTTGCAATTACTCCCGTAACCTCCGGGATCATTCTAAGTGAGTCTAATACAGTTTTTATAAATTCCTCACCGATCAGTGATGATCCGCCACCGATTGTAATATAAGCCATTTTCTTATGTACCTCACCAATATGCACTTTTTTTAGCTCATCCCGTTCGGGCAGCTGATCGGGATACTCGATTAACAACGGACCACTAAACCTGACTTTTTCTTTAATACTTAGCGAGACGTCTCCAAAGGTTCCGAAAGTCACGCCCCCGCTTATTTCTGGCATCCCTTCCAGGATAATAAGATTGGCTGCCCCGAATGCACTTGACATTCCTTCCAATATTTTTTTCATAGCCAGCTCATCGTGATGCTGCATAAGGCTTTTGAACATGTTTATAGTTTTTTCACCATGAGGTTGAAGAAATGTCATGATTGATGGTATGTCTAGCTGTCGGGCAGCGGAAGCTCCGGTGATCGTTCCGCTTACTATGAGATGAGGCTTCTCTTTGAGAGCTGTCTCCACCTCTATCTGCCTAATTTTTCCCATAACATCATGCATCTTTGGCATAATCTCTACTGAGAAAATATTGGGCATATTAATAGCTTCCAAAACTTCTATCCCAAAGTTCTTAATAACTGTAATCAGCTTACCCGCAGCTATAAACTTAATATCATGTCCACGGCGCTGCAAAGCTTTGGCTATTGCTACCACGCGCATAGTCTGCCCTATGACATTACCTGTCCCCATTTGAGCCGTGCATAACACTTTCATCCTCTATTTCCTCCTTGATCTCATTTACGATTAAATGTTGTTCGGATAGAACTTCATCTAATAGGTTATGAAAATAATCCCGATAATGTTGAGAAATCATGCTTCTCGCTTCCGAACGAGTTGGAAAATCGCTTGCTTTATGAGTAGCTGCTTTCACTGCCCCTACCATATTGCCCATTACGGCTGCAATCAAAGGACTATGTAACTTAGCATACGCATAAATAAACCCTCCTGAAGCCGAATCACCACAACCGATTGTATCCACTACGTCTCCTGCATTCGTTACCGGTACAGTTGCCCAAAATTTTTTACCGTCACGTTTCCATACAATCAACGAGGATTGAGCACCAAACGTAATCCAACAGGCAAGTAATCCATTCTTTACCACATCAACAGCAAAGTGCAGGTAATCGGAAAAATTTTCAAGAGAGCGGCCTGCCGCCCACTCGGCTTCTTTCTCATTCATCTTGAGAATATCAATCGTTTTTAGCCACTCTCCAGGCTGCTCCCAATGCTTTTTATACCTTTTTCCTTGTTCATCTACACCGGTTATCAGACCGTGTAAATCCAAGAAAATTACGGCTGTACTCGTCTTTCTGAATTGCTTCAGCTGCTCAATCTTTATATCCGTTTCGTTTAACGGCATTAAAATAATATAGTCACACTCTTTCAGCATCATAATTTCCTGTAAAGAAATTGGCGTCATAATCCGTGTTTGCTTGCTAACACGTTCATGTTGGTTAACATACGTCAATTCTATTTCCGTACCGTTATAATTCAAATCTGACATACAAACTAATTTAACGTTGGGATGATCTAGCAGCTTATTGATCTCATCTAAATCTTTTTGAGACACATGCGATAAACAAACAACTTCATCTGATGTACCTTCAGCTAGCTTTGCAAATACTGATGTAGTATAAACAACGGACCCGAATTTAGAAACCGTATCACCGTTTGGCCACTTAACCTGATCTTTTGATATTGGTCCCACAACACCAATCTTCATGTATTCACCGCCCCATAGAAGCCGTCGCCGCTTGCTGATGCAAGTGTGCACAAAATTAAGATTCCCCAGCGGTCAGAAAACAATACTATTTCCCTTTCCCTGATCGTTGGTAAAGTAAATGCCATAGCGCTTGATGAAAGATTTGCCGACGACTCATATAATCTTTTCATGCAAAGCTACACAAGAGATAAAGCAAGATAGTGAGGGGACCTCTAGCAAAAGATATAGATTCAACAAAAAAGAACTGTCTCACCTTAGAAGGTAAAGACAGCGACGAGATTATGCCTGAAACGAACCACGCCCCTTAATGGAATCGGAGGACGTGATTATGCTACGTCTTATGTACTTAATTGAAATTTATTTTCGATTCGCTTCAAGTACTTCTTGATTGTAAGTTGCTGTGTCAATCTCATTCATTATTCTACTAGCAGCAACGCCAGTGATCATGGCTCCGCTTACGTTCAGCGTCGTTCTTCCCATATCAATTAATGGTTCAACGGCAATCAGCAAACCAACGATCTCCACTGGCAAGCCCATCGTAGAAAGCACGAGCAGAGCTGCAAAGGTAGCACCGCCACCAACACCGGCGATTCCAAAAGAACCGATAGCGACAATAATCATAAGTTTAACCAGGAAAGCAAGATCAAGAGGGTTAATTCCCACTGTAGGAGCAACCATCACTGCCAACATTGCTGGGTATATACCAGCACAACCATTCTGTCCGATGCTAACTCCGAAAGAGGCTGACAAATTTGCATAACCTGAAGGAACGCCCAGCTTATTGATCAGTGCCTGAATAGTCAGTGGAAGTGTTCCCGCACTTGTCCGGGATGTAAAGGCAAAGACCAGCACAGGTATGACCTTTTTAACATAAGTAAAGGGATTGAATCCCATCAAAGACAGTATTATCAAATGTATTATAAACATAATAATAAGTGCCATATAAGACGCAATTACAAATTGAATTAATTTGTAAATATCGGCGTAATTGCTTGTAGATACAAATTTAGTTATCAACGCCAATACTCCATAGGGCGTCAATAACAATACAAAATCTACAAGCTGCATCACGATATCATTCGCTGCCTTGATCGCATTCACAAAGAATTCCGCTGATTGAGGTTTCATTTTCTTAATGGCCAACACGGCAATACCGATCAGGGTTGAAAAGAAAACTACCGACAATGTATCCGCACTGCTTTGACCTGTCATAGCATAAAACGGATTAGTCGGAATGATTTCTATCAGCTGTTGCTGCACAGGTTTGTTCTTAAAAGAAGTCAATTTTCCTTCGATGCTTTTCGTAGCACCCAGCTCAGCCTCACCTACCTGCAGCCCCTCTGCTGTCAAATGGAATGCTAAGGAAGACCCGGCTCCAATAGCACCTGCAATAGCAGTGGTAAATAACAGTATCCCTATGATTAGCCCTCCGGCCTTACTAAGGATTTTAATATCCTTCAGATTCGTGATGGCTGATGTGATTGATACGATAATCAAAGGCATAACAATCATTTTTAGCAACCGTACATAACCTGATCCTATTACATCAAACCAACTATTTGATTGTTCAATGATATTTGATGAACCACCAAAAATATTCTGCAACACGCCGCCAAATATAGCACCAAAAATAAGTGCTGTCATGACTCGTATTCCAAGGCTCACACGCTTAAATTGCATATGATATAAAATATACATGATTCCAAGCATTGCTAAGATATTGATGCTTACTGCTAAATAATCACTCATATCTCTCCTACCTTCCGTAAATAATTCATTCCTGCGATTAAATTGGATTTCGTAATCGCTTTTTAGAATTCTATTGTTGATATGTATTTTTTATGAATAGATAACAACTAATTTGCTCTTTTCCCTAAGGTTATCAACCTTCTCCGTAAAAAGAAAAATAAAAAGACCAAGGAAACACTTGAGTATTTTTTCCTTAGTCTTCAGTTTACTGATCAGCCACCCCGACTTCCTCGGCCATCGCCTACTCCGCGCCTGATTTTGTGTTTAACTTGTGATAATGTCACCATGAACAATGAGGTGCGTTATCTAATATCTGGAATGACAGTTAGGGACGTTTCTTTTTGGGTAACTAAAAGTTGTCAAAAAAGAAACGTCCCCAGTGTCACTTTATCAGAAGATGTCTTTTGTCCAAAAAATGGGCTTTTTATAGTATTACAGGTTTTATTATCCGGACCGGATTTCCGCCTGCGACCACATTGTCCGGAATATTTTTGGTAACCACCGTACCGGAGGCTATTACGACATTATTCCCAATCGTAACACCGGGATTTATAATCGAACCGCCGCCAAGCCAGACGTTGTTCCCGATGGTCACCGGTTTACCATATTCCACGCCGGAATTTCTCTCATAGGGATCAAGCGGATGCGTTGCGGTGTAAATATGTACACCGGGTGCCATAAAACAGTTGTCTCCAATACATACTTCACATACATCCAGAATGACACAGTTAAAATTGGCATAAAAGTTTTCTCCCACATGAATGTTGTACCCATAATCACAGCGAAAATCAGGCTCAACAAATAGTTCTGCTCCGGTTGACCCAAACAGCTGCTTTAGCAGGTCGCCCCTTTTCTCCGACTCGGTTTCCAAGGTGCTATTAATCAAACGCGTTAGCCGCCTGGCGTTTCTCCTGTCTGCAATCAGTTCCGGATCCCAGGCACTATACATTTCGCCGTCAATCATTTTTTGTTTTTCCGTTTTTCCCTGCATCATGACTCCTCCTCTTTTTATCCCATTTATTTGCCTGCCAGCAGATGCCTAGTTTCATAGGGCTGCAGCATAATACATTCAATAGCTCATCGCAATATCTAGCTCACCCCCAGAATTAAATCATAGGAACCATACACAATAACCACAGCATAATTCCCGGTGAAAATTAATTAAACACTTAGTTTCTATTTATAGAGTATCATATATTCCATATTTTGTTACCAGTTTTTATTTTTTGTTACGATCCAATTTGAAATAGCAGACTTCAATCCTGAAACATGCCCGCAAGTAACTCTCCCCCTCCACACACCAACCCAAGGACAAACAATATATAAAAAGCCTTCCAGCTGGAAGGCTTTTATATATTGGCGACGGCCCCATGTTTCCTAATTTTAGCATTTTTTACTTAATACTTCATTTATTCTGTTATAACATGTACCATCATTGAACACTTTCTTATTGTTTAATTTTCCATGAATTTTGACGATGGCTTTTTGGAAGACTAAAAATAAAATCAAAGGAGGAGGATATGTATGGAAAGAAAATTATCAAGACGAAAAACGCCCCGTGGAAAATATAAAAAATACGCTGCCGCTTTAGCAGGTGCTGCTATCATGGCAGGTGCCGCAGGTACTGCACTTCCTGCTACCACTTTTGCTGCTGAAAATCCTAATATTTATCCTTTAAAAATAGAGCAAACAGCAACAGATACTTCCAAGGCAAGTGCCAGCTATGATACCAGGTATAATGATAGTTCGAGATATAACACGAGACAGAACAACGGCTCCAGCTATGATACTCGGTATAATGGCAACGGTAATAAAAACGTTACTAGAGCAAGCAATGATGCCACCTACGCTCCCAGACATAATACAAGTGCCAGCTACGATACCCGATATAATGATAGTTCAAGATATAATACCAGATATAACAATGGTTCCAGTTATGATACCCGGTATAATGGTGATAATCAAAAAAATACTACTACTAGAGGCACTTACGCCAGTGCTAGCTATGATACTCGCTATGATGGAGGTGGTAGTCACAACAGAGACGGTAAATATGACACTCGGTATAATACCAGAAATGACTGGCATAGACACAATCGCAGCTGGCCCAGTTCTAGCGATAACCGAGCAGTATACAAAGATGGCCGGATCTATTACGGCAGTGATAGCAATCACTATAATGACTATTATGATTCAGGCTATTACCAAACCAGCCCTTTAACCGTTGCTAAAGATTATGCAGCCAGATACGGACTTGACGCAAGCCGTGATTCCTTTTCCCTTCTTTCCCAATCAGGCAATCGGGCCACAGTTCAAGTGATAAAACAAGATACCAATCAACGTTTTAAAATGGATCTTGTGAGAGACCAAGATGGTAATTGGAACATTACTGGAGTTAGCGGGACAGGCAATGCAAATTACGCAGCAACGTATCGTTAAGATTGGACACTTTCCCCTTTAATAGCATAAATGTCACATAACCAAAATAGCTAGAAACCTTTTCAATAAAGTTTCTAGCTATTTTATTATAAAGAAAACTATCTCTACTAAAATACGAATGGATTCGCGCGGTAATCTAGGTCTTTGTTATTCGCAAGTGGCGCAATAAACGATTGCCAATTTCCTTAATATTTACTGCTCGCTGCCGCATATAATCATTCTCGAGGAGTACCAGCATAGAAACAATTTCGTTTACAGTATATTCCACCGCTGCTTCTGCACTTGCATGATCTTTTTTGATGAAAGTCATAACAGAATCACTAAATGATCGGGAACTCACTAATTCCTTCTGAACAGCTAAAACCTCAGTCTGCCCTTCTTTATCTGTTTCATTTAACTGCTGCAAACTGGCAATCTCTGCTTCCGCTGCTTGCTGTGCCGCTAAAAAGCGGTTTTTTTCTTTTGCTTTTTGACTCATAATATTTCCTGAAGAAGCTGCAGGTTCTTCTCCTTTTGCTCTGTTATTACTCTTCACCAAACTTATCATCCACGATTTTCTTCAAAGCAGCGCCTGCTTCAGCAGCATCGGGTCCATCAATTTTCAATGTAATTGTATCTCCTTGTTTTACACTTAACCCCATGAGATTAATCAGGCTTTTCCCATTAGCCTGCTTATTCTCTTTCATTATTGTAATGCTGGATTTAAAGGTAGAACATTTTTGAGCAAAAATAGCTGCTGGTCTTGCGTGCAACCCCGCCTTATTTTTGATTTGCAAATTGAGTTCCATTACAATTCCCCTTTCTTTTTATAGGATCGTAATCTATGCTTTTCTAGCAATGACTTTCTTAACAGCCAACACTACATCATCCACAGTAAGTCCGTACTTTTTTAAAAGCTCTTTTGGAATGCCTGATTCACCGAAGGTATCACGTACTCCGACACATTCCATTGGTACAGGAAAATTCTCCACCAGCACTTCCGCTACTGCACTGGAGAGACCCCCAATAATGCTGTGTTCTTCACAAGTAACAATAGCACCTGTTTGCTCTGCTGCTTTTACAATCGCGTCTTTATCAATTGGTTTTATAGTATGAATATTCAATACTCTAATACTGAAACCTTCTGCTTGCAATTGTTCAGCAGCCTCTTTAGCGATATGAACCATAATTCCTGTTGCAATAATAGTTGCTGCTGTTCCTTCCAGCAATCGAACGGCTTTGCCGGGTTGAAAAATGTATTCTTTAGCAAATAGATCAGGTACTGCCATACGTCCCAAACGAATATACACAGGTCCATTATATTCAACAGCGAATCGTATTGCTTGATACGTTTCTGCAGCATCGGCAGGTACTACAACAGTCATATTGGGAATACTGCGCATCAAAGAAATATCTTCAATCGACTGATGGGATGCCCCATCCTCACCTACTGTCAAACCAGCATGGGTGGCAGCAATTTTCACATTTAGTTTCGGATAACAAATAGAATTGCGTATTTGCTCGTAAGCTCGCCCAGTTGCAAACATCGCAAAAGTAGAGATAAAAGGAATTTTCCCAGCTGCTGCTAAGCCTGCCGCAACTCCAGCTAAATTTTGCTCTGCAATGCCAACATTAAAGAATCGTTCAGGGTGGGCTTTAGCAAATACGCAGGTTTTCGTCGATTTGGATAAGTCCGCATCCAACACCACGATATCGGAGCAAAGACCACCCATTTCTTCTAGTGCCTCACCATAGGCTTCTCGTGTAGCTTTTGCCATTTCTATAGTCCCCCTCTTGACAGTTCAAACAAAAATTGTTCACATTCGCTAATAGATGGAGCTTTTCCGTGCCATTCTGCTACATTCTCCATATTACTAATACATTTACCTTTAATCGTAGTAGAGACAATAACAGTCGGTTTATCGAGAACCAATTTAGCACTTTGGACAGCATAATGAATCGCTTCCATGTCATGTCCATTTATCTCAAGAACGTTCCATCCAAAAGCACGCCACTTTTCTGGCACCGGCAGAGGTGATAATACTTCACAAATAGGGCCATCAATTTGCAAACCATTAAAATCAATAAAAATGGTAAGATTATTTAAATTATAATGAGCTGCAAACATGGCTGCTTCCCAGATTTGTCCTTCTTCCAATTCGCCATCACCTAGTAAAGCAAATACACGGTAATCATTGCCATCGATTTTACCAGCTAAAGCCATCCCCGCTGCGGCACTTAGCCCTTGTCCTAAAGAGCCTGTCGACATATCCACACCAGGAATTCCTTTCATATCAGGATGCCCCTGCAAGCGACTATTAATCTTACGCAAGGTTAATAGTTCTTCTCTAGGGAAGAAGCCTTTTTCTGCCAAAGTAGCATACAATACTGGCGCTGCATGTCCTTTACTCAGAACAAAGCGATCTCTCTTAGGATTTTTACTATTTGAAGGATCAATATTCATTTCCTGAAAATATAGATAGGTCAGGATTTCTACTGCTGACAGAGAACCACCCGGATGACCTGATTGCGCTTGTGTAATCATACGAATAATATTCTTACGTATATTCAATGTTGTCTCAGTCAAGCCAGTAATTAATTCAATGTTCACTCTATTTTTAATACCTCCAGATTATCATTAGATGAGATACGGCCAATTAAGGCCGCATTTCACCTTTCACCTTTTAATATTTATTTATTTTTAACTTTTTCCCAATCTGCTAGGAACTGGCGGATACCCGCATCTGTCAAAGGATGCTTAGCCATCTGTTCAATTACACTATAAGGCATAGTACCAATATGAGCACCTGCTAAGGCTGCTTGTGTAACATGGCGCACGGTACGAATGCTCGCAGCAATAATTTCCGTTTTAAATCCATACATTTTAAAAATAGTAGCAATTTCTTCAACCACTTTTAAGCCATCTTCATTAATATCTTCTAAACGTCCGATAAAAGGACTTACGTAGCTGGCACCTGCAGATGCAGCTAACAAGGCTTGATTGGAAGAGAAGATCAAGGTAACATTGGTTTTAATACCTTTTGCTGCCAATACCTTAACAGCTTTTAATCCTTCAATTGTCATAGGAATTTTAATAACAATATTAGGGTTTAATGCAGCTAAAGGCAATGCTTCTTCCACCATTTTGTCTGCTTCCAGGCTAATAAGCTCAGCACTAATAGGACCGTCAACGATCGCGCATATCTCTTGCACAACCTCTTGAAAATTTCGTCCTTCTTTTGCTATTAAGGAAGGATTGGTAGTAACTCCGCGAATAACTCCCAAATCATTTGCTTTAGCAATGTCACTAACGTTTGCAGTATCAATAAATATTTTCATCAAAATCTCCCCTTTTACATATTTTTTTCCAATTTGAGTTAAGATACACATTATATTGATATTGTACAGCATTATTAAATATCCTGAACTACAATATATTTGATAATGCAAGTTCTTACTTATATTTTATCACTATACTTTATATTGTCAATCATTTTATTGTTTTTCATATTCTTTTTACTATCTTTTTTCTTTCTTTTTCTTTTTATTATTTATTGTTTTTTCTTTTGATAAATCTAGTATTGATTGTTTTCTTGGTTTTTGCTATGATAACTGTAATTGTAAATATACAACTTTTAGGGAATTTACTTAACCGTAATCATTTGCCATACTATATTTTATATACTTTGCTTATAGGGTAAGAACGTGATAAGCGATCAACAAGGAGAAACTATGTTTTTAATTGAAAGAAGAAAAAAAATTCTCGAATTTCTCAGCAGCCACGGAAAAGCTACAGTGAAAGAATTGTCATCATTTTCGGGTGTTACAGAGGTCACTCTGCGAAATGACCTGAAAACGATGGAAGAAGAAGGTCTTATTAAGAGATTTCACGGTGGTGCTATTATCTCCGAACAAGTTGATCCAGAAAACTTTTTTTCGGTACGAGAGCAAAAGAATCCAAATCAAAAATCCGCCATTGCCAAAAAAGCAGCTGAATTGGTTACTAATGGTCAATGCATTCTTTTAGATGGAAGCTCTACCATACGTGAATTTGCTAAACTACTAAAAACTATGCCAGTACGTTTAACAGTAATTACAAATGGCATCTATACAGCTCTCGAATTGAGAGACAATCCCTTAATAACAGTGATTCTGCTTGGCGGAGTCATCCGGGTTGGTTCAACAGCTCTTGAGGGAACATTAGGAACCAACATCTTAAATCAACTTAAAATTGATATCATGTTCACTTCAGCCAGCGGTTTTACAATAAAAGACGGCCTGATGGATTTCAATGTGTATGAGGTAGATCTGAAAAAACGGATGGTTGAGTCTTCAGCCAGATTGGTTACTCTCATGGATTCTAGTAAATTCGACACTTCGTCTCTGGCTTCTTTTGCTGCTACTGATCAAATGGATACCCTTATCACCGACGACAGTGCACCAGCAGAAATAATTGCACAATTACGAAATATGAATATCAATGTTCTAATTGGCTAGTAAAGTTATAAAAAAAATCACTGTTTGCTCTTCATCGAGCAAACAGTGATTTTTTTTATAACTTTACGACAATTTTTAACCCTTCGCCCTTTTTCACCATACCGAATCCCTCAACCAACTGTTCTATCGGCAAGACATTCGTAATGATTTTCTTCCCATCCACAATTTTCTTAGACAATAACTGATAGGCTGTCATATGCTGAGGTATGGTTGAAGCATAGGCTCCATAAACAGATATTTCTCTATAATGGACAAGATTCATATCTAAAGGATTTATAGCGTGATCTTTAGGCAAACCTGCAAATAAGCTAAGTCTTCCGCCTTTCTTAAGAACTTGAAGACCTTGCGACTGCGCATTAGGCACTGAGCAAGCAGTAATTGCCACATCGACCCCCTTACCATTCGTAAGAGACATTACTTCTTGCATAAGATCTACACTTTTTGAATTAATAAGATAATCAGCTCCACATTTTCCCGCAAGTTCCAGCCGATCCTGTGCTACATCTGCAAGAATAATATTTGCGGCCCCTTTTGCTTGAGCCAAGGCTACATGCATAGCACCAATTGCTCCTGCCCCAATGACCAAAACTTCATCACCAATACCAATCTGCAAATGCTCTTGACCGTTAATAACACAAGATAAAGGTTCTGTAAGAGTAGCATCCACCAGATCTGCAGCATCATCCAGTTTTATCACATTGCCTCGATTTACAGCTTGAGCAGGTATTTTTATATATTCAGCAAAGCCACCATCCAGAGAATAGCCAAACAATAATACCTCTTCACAAAGATTGCTTTTGCCTTGCAAACAGTAATGACATTTCCCGCAAGTCATTTGAGGAACTACCAGCACCTTATCCCCAACCTGATAATCTTCTACTTCACTCCCGATATTTTCTATGATTCCGGTCAGCTCATGACCTGTAATCCTTGGAGGAGTTACATTTGCCTGGCCAAAAGTATAAATCCTTACATCAGTACCACAAATTGCACAATATTTCACTCGGATCAGAATATCGCCTGTATCAATATTAGGTACTTCTCGATTCTCAAATTTTACATTTTGCGGACCATAAAATACTGCTGCTTTCATCATACTAGACATCCCCCATTCTTTTTTGTTTTCACCGCTTTCAGCTCATTGCATTTTCCCTTGTAATAATCACATTTTTACTTCAATTATACCATTTTAAATTTTCCTTTTGTTTCTTTTTTTCTATTTTTTTATTCGTTTTTACTATTTTTAATAATTTTTTTCTTATTTTTCAATATAAAATATACTTATTATCTATTGACGATTGTTTTATTTTTTCATATAATAAACTAAAAAGAAAATAATTAATAAGTATTAGAAAGTAAAACAAAAGTTTTAAAATCCATTAAAGTAAAATGTTCGGCCAATTACTTTCTCTTTTTTAAAAGAAATGAATGCCTTTCTAAAGGAAAAAACAAAGTGATCTACACTATGATTTAGATCACTTTTATAATAAAATTAAAAATTTTAATGAAAGGAGGCTGCTTCTTAAAACAGTTCTGAATTATCAAGAAATAATTTATTATGAGGTGAAAAACAAATGAAAATTGCAATTGGCTGTGATAACGCCGCTTTTGAATTAAAAAATATCCTTAAAAAATATATGGAAGAGTTAGGACATGAAGTAATTGATTTCGGAATTCCTTCTGCCGATGATTCAACCTTTTATCCTAATATTGCCGAAACAGTTGCAGAAAGCGTTAAAAAGGGGGAAGCTGCTAGAGGCATGCTGCTGTGTGGAACTGGTATCGGGATGTGCATTACTGCTAATAAAGTCCCTGGCATTTTTGCAGCCTTATGTCATGATACTTTTTCTGCTGAAAGATCCATTAAGAGCAACAATGCTCAAATCATTACAATGGGTGCAAGAGTTATCGGTCCTGAATTAGCTAAAGTAATCACCAAAACCTGGCTTGCTTCTGAATTCACGCCTGGCTCTTCAACGCCCAAAATCAATTTGGTAGCTGATATTGACAAGAAATATAGAGGCTAGTCTCTTTATTTATAAACAATACCAGCGAGGAGCATCAAAAGCTCCTCGTTAGTATTTTATATTATATTTCAGGAGGTATAGCGAATGAAGATCTTACTGGATACTGCCGATGTTGATTTTATAAGAAAAGTCAATGACACCTATGGTCAAAAT
>JBEQCC010000025.1:0-12595 GCA_041639455.1 Pelosinus sp.
ATCACTTTGCATAAGAAGTTCTGCAAGAGAAACAAATTGTACCTTTGCCTCGCCCCAAGGTTTGGGAGTACGGCTTTACACCAAAATGTTCATGCCTAGAGCCAGAGCAATCTTGATTACCTCTTTCCTATAGCCCCTGCACCAATTACACCAAGAGTTTTACCTTGCAATTCAAAATGCGGAACTTGTAAATGCTTTGTAAAATTATCAAAATTCTTTTCTTGAAGCATTATTTGCTGACGAATTAATGAGGAACTTTGATTTAAGATGAAGGTAATCACCAACTGAGCTACGGCTTCTGTACTGTAGCTCGGAACGTTGCAGACTGCAATATTTTTCTCTTTGGCTGCCGCAATATCAATATTGTTAAAACCCGTTCCAGCCTCACAAATCAGCTCCACAGAAGATGGAAATTGAGAAATCAAATCTCTTCCTACAGGCAGCTCTTTCGTGATAACAATATGCTGCCCCTGAACCCGCTCCAGGATTTCATCATTGCTGCTTGCGTCATACTTAGTCACTTTGGTGAGATTGGACAATGAAGAAAGATCCAGTTTGTTATCAAAATCTAATTTCGCCGCATTGAGAATTACTGTGTTCTTCATGGCTACCCCCTAATATTAAAATATTCTAACTATAAGTATATTTACGCTTCCACTAACTGTCAACTTATTAAGTATTTAGATGACTAAACCATGCTTCTTTTAATCTTATAATTCCCTCTTTCATCTCATTTGCAGGTATTTTAGAAAAATATAGCAGTACTTGAGGCATCTTCTCTGGTGATAGCTGCCAATAATAATCCTGAATTGAAGCTACGCGACAGCCATTTTTGAGGGCTCTTGCCGCTAATTCCTGGGCTGATAATTCGGATTTCAAGCTCAAGATCACGTGAAGACCCGATTCAGTACCATTTATCCTGGCATTCTCACCAAGAATTTTTTGGACTTCTTCTAAAAACAATTTTCTTTTTTCATAATATAGCTTACGCAAGCGGCGTATCTGCCTTTCCAAATGACCATCCGTCATAAACTGGGCAAGGGCAAGTTGTTCAATGGTAGATGCCGTCTGATTATATAAGGAAGATTTTTTTTGATATATCCCTAAAAATTTTTCTGGCAGCACCATATAACTAACACGGATGGAAGGTGGAATTACCTTTGAAAAAGATCCCAGATATACTACCCGTTCTCTGTTATCAAGGCCCTTAAGCGCTGGTATCGGACGACCAAAATAACGAAATTCACTATCATAATCATCCTCAATGATAATACCATCTTTTTGTTCTGCCCAATTGAGCAGCTGATATCTCTTACCGATGGGCATAATATATCCAGTGGGGAATTGATGAGATGGACTTACATAAACAAGCCTTTGACCACTGTTTTCAAGCTCTGACGTATCAATACCGTCTATCTTCATTTTTACTGGTACAATCGTAAAGGCATGATCTGCAAAAATACGTCTTCCATTTTTAAAGCCGGGTTCTTCAAAGGCAATGCTGCTATATTCCAGCTTAAGCATACTGCAAAGCATGCTCAAAAGACTTTGCACACCAGCACCGATTATGATTTGTTCCGTATGAACATAAACGCCCCTTGATTTTTCAATATACTTTGCAATTTCTTCACGCAGCTCTTCTTCCCCTTTAACATTTCCATATCCAACAAGACGCTCTTTCTGAAAAAAAGCTTACTAATATACCGCTTCCATAAGGAAAAATCAAAACCATCCCTATCCATTTCTCCACTTGAAAAATCATAGAGAATTTTTTTTTCTTTTATCTCTTGGTTATGATGGCATTGATTTGCCATACTAACAGCAGGAGTATTAAAAACGATTTCTTCCAGTTTATTTACCGTATATCGAGAACGGTTATAATTTTTGATATACCCTTCGCTCATCAACTGCTGGTATGCCTTTTCAACTGTGATTTTGCTAACAGAAAGACTTCTGGAAAGAGCTCGAATGGATGGCAGCTTTTCATTTTCCCTCAGCCTATTTTGCTCAATGGCAGCTTTATAATACAGATAAAGTTGTATATATAGTGGTTCTTTGCTCAGACTGTCAAATACGATTAAATCCATAATTCCTCCAAACTGTACCTAATTAAAATATGGTTTCTGTATATTTCAAAAGGTTCAAATTCATTTTATAATACAATTATGCTTTTGGAAACCCCTAACTATAGAATAATTATATTCTTGCTATTTGTAGCGCAATAAAACAACTACTGGAGGATCTGAATATGAAACAAAAACTTGCAAGAGTCGTGGCAATTCACGATATGTCCGGCTATGGTAAGTGTTCACTTACTGTAGCAATCCCAGTGATTTCAGCAGCTGGGATCGAGGTTTGCCCTCTACCTACTGCCCTGTTATCTACGAATACTCTTTTCCCTGGATTCAAATTCTTTGACTTTACTCCGCAAATGAATGAGTTTATTAATCATTGGAAAGAAATTGGTTTTAAGACTGATTGCGCTTATAGCGGATTTTTAGGCTCAGCAGAGCAAATCCAAATCGTCAAAAATTTCATGCTGGATTTTAAATGCTCCTTAAAAATAGTTGATCCTGTGATGGGCGATAATGGCATAATCATTAAAACCTATACACCGGAGATGTGCAGTACCATGCGAGAGCTTGCCAGCATTGCTGATATCGTTACACCAAACCTTACAGAAGCTTATATTCTTACAGGCAGAGATTATATCGATGGAGAAGTGGATAGCGACACCTCTCGCAAACTCTGTGCACAAATCATTGAAATGGGTGCTAAAAACATCGTACTAACTGGTGTGGTCAGAGGAAATTCCTTATATAACTGCGCAATGAGTGAAGATCACTCCTACTTTGAAGTAGCCGTTGATCTGCTTGACTACCATATGCACGGCACAGGCGACCTTTTCACCAGTGTACTCACAGCAGGCGTTGTAAATGGCTACACCTTAAAAGAAAGTGTAGAAAGTGCAGCTCACTTTGTACGCGATGCGATGATCGTCAGCAATGATATTGAAGATGCCTTCGATCGCGGCGTTGCCTTTGAACCCATTGTCTACAAATTACGTAACGGTCTCTACAATAAAGATTTGGTCTAAGAAGAAAAGAACTTAAAAAATCTGAAACGCGAAGATAGTACGGAGGACATAATGTGCCCTCTTCGTGCGATCTTCGCGTCTTCGCGTTTCAGGGAATCTATTTCATTTCCTTACTAATCATCCCGGCGGCCCTTGGGATTTTAAAAAAGACAAGCAATCCAATCATGATTAATACGCTTCCAGTGAAAAGAAATACAGGTCCAATTCCCAGCCAAGAACTGATCATGCCGCCAACAAGGGGGCCTACCATCGAACCTAGATGATTTGCTGTAGTTGTAAGACCAAAGATCCTCCCCTGAAAAGCTTTATCTGTCGAATTTACAGCAATTGTATTGATTGCAGGATATACGCCAACGATAAATAGACCAAAAAAGAATTGGAGTACACTAAACTGATAAATATTGATTATAAAAAATTGTCCCATATTAAAGATCCCTGCACCGATAAAGCCAATCACTAAAATCTGAATAAAACCTTTTTTCTGTCCCAGCTTGCCCCACATCGGCGCCGATATCGCGCCAGCAATACCTGCCATGCTATATATAATCCCTGCCGTTAACGCAACCCCCTCCATATTTTCCTGGAGTTGGGCAACATACAAGGTAATCAGAGGCTGCAATGTCATACTAATCATTTGTGCACCAAAAAGCAGCAGTAACATCTCCACTAACTTTCGGTTATGGAATGCAATCTTCAAATCATCCAACATACTGCCTTCACCAGGCGGTTCATTATTGACTGGTTCTTTTACCAATATGCTTACTCCAACGGTTCCTACAAATATAATTCCTGCAGCAATTACAAAAGATAAACGCATACCGAAAAAATGTGATAAGC
Organism: Pelosinus sp.; assembly: GCA_041639455.1. Classification (GTDB taxonomy): domain Bacteria; phylum Bacillota; class Negativicutes; order DSM-13327; family DSM-13327; genus Pelosinus. The sequence goes on from JBEQCC010000025.1 coordinate 3,935, forward strand.
TGCCGCCCATTAACGGGCCTAAAATTCCGCCCATTAAAAGTGTTGTCTGCATAACCCCTAAACTAAAGCCCATTTTTTCTTTTGGTGCAGATGAAGCAATAATCGCCATAGATGCTGGCACAAACCCATTGGCAAAGCCCTGCAAAATTCTGACTAACAATAGATCCACAGGATTTCTAACAAATGCACCCAAAAAATATACTACTGCCAGGCTAAATCCAGCTCGCATAATCATACGTCGTTTACCGCTTTTATCCGCGTGTCGCCCCCAATAAGGCGCCATTATGGCCGAAACAAAAAAAGAGATGGAGAAGATAACACCTGACCACACATTTACATCACTCTGACTTACACCTATATCCAAAAGATATAATGGTAAAAATGGAATGACCATAGTATAACTTGAACCTGATAACATGACTGCAATGGATAACACCCAAAGATTTCTACGCCAACCCAATGTTTAAAGCCCCCTAAACTACTTTAAAATACTTTTACTTTCGTGTATTGATTGCCTTTTCCCCCTTTTTTATCCGATGACTAAACCGTTCTAAAACTCCCGTCTTTATCCCATTCCAAACAAACTATAAAAAGGGATAAAGGTAAATGGTACAAGCATCTTCATTAAAGTTAAAATAAATATATCATGGTAGGATGACCTGTGGTTAAACCACAAACACTAATAACAGTGACTAAAAGACACCACACCCTAATAAAACAGCTAAAATCGCTCTTTCCTTTCCTAAATGAACGAGAAATAAATGCCGCAATCAAGCTTGCTAACTCACCGTCTTCCATGATTTTATCATAAAGAAGCCTTTGATTCCATTAAAACTCCTTTTTCTCTCAATAGTAATTGCATTTTGTAACTTTCATTCCCAAATCAACTATTTTGAAATCGGAATTGATATTACTTATTTATATTAATCGCAATTAATTTCAGAATATTTGTTTATTTTTGAATGTTTTATTTATTCAAATGTTTGTCTATGTTTGAATTTTTGCCCATATTTGAATTTTTAAGAAAATAGAAGTAAATTCTATCTAACTTTGTTTAATGAGCCATATACTGGTCAGACCACCTCTGAAAAGATTTGATAATACTCCCCTAATCTATTAAAATAAGAATTGCCTTATAGACGCAATCTATATCCTATTTTTAAAATTGTCAGTTTAATCTATATGTACTCATTATTTAGAATTTTTCACATTTGGGAAAAAATACAGAAAGGGTTGATCTCATGGTTCTTCAATTAGGCGCTTTCGCTTTCACTGCTATTGCAGTAATGTTCACAGTGCTAGAAGTGGCACACCTCTCCCGTCTTATTTAATCTGATAACAATAAGCTAACCATGTTCGCGTATAGTATGAGGCTATGAAAAACCCAAACCGTTTTCTTGCGGTTTGGGTTTTTCTATGGATCGGTAGTTTGCGCATTTTTCTCAACAATTCCTTTCTTTACTGGGTAATGTTGCTCTTTCCCATGCAAAGTCACCTCATTTTATTCTTTGCCAACTATATAAGTTCTTCTTCAGTGGATGGCTTAATACCTGTCAAGCCCCACATCTGACCCTTGCATTTTTAATGTCATTCACATACACTTAAAGCAATATATTTTTTTAAGAGTGAGGTTCATATATGAAATTAATATCATGGAATGTAAATGGTTTAAGAGCATGCCTTTCAAAAGGCTTTGAAGACTTTTTCAACTCTGCAGATGCTGATATCTTTTGCATACAAGAGACAAAAATGCATCCTGACCAAGCTGAAATTGGATTTATCGGATACGAAAAATATTGGAACAGCGCTGTTAAAAAGGGATACTCCGGTACAGCTGTTTTTACACGCATAACGCCATTATCTGTCACCTATGGTTTGAATATAGAAGAGCATGACCAAGAAGGCCGCATCATCACTTTGGAATTTGAAGACTTTTTTCTGGTAAACGTCTATACTCCAAACTCTAAGCGAGAACTCCTCCGCTTAGACTACCGCATGAGATGGGAGGATGAATTTAGAACCTATCTTATCACTCTGAATGAGAGTAAACCTGTCATTATTTGCGGCGATATCAATGTTGCTCATCAGGAAATCGATATTAAGAATCCAAAAACCAATCGACGCAATGCCGGATTCACGGATGAGGAAAGAGATAAAATGACAGCTTTATTAGAAGCTGGCTTTACTGACACCTTTCGCCATATATATCCTGATAAAATCGATGCCTATACCTGGTGGTCCTATATGATGAATGCCAGAGCCCGCAATATCGGTTGGCGTATTGACTACTTTTTAGTGTCTAACACATTAAGAGAGGCTATTAAAGAGGCTACCATTTATCCTGATGTCATGGGCAGTGACCATTGCCCAATTGGATTAGAAATCTTTTAAAGAAAAGGTTCTGCAGTTCATTGTTTTTTTCCGTTGCGAACAGAGTGATATTACTTTTCATCCGTCAAAATTTTATATTCTAGTCATGCTAAAAGCGGTACGGCATTTTCAAAGCTTCTGTAAAGTTATCTTATCCATACACTTTGCAGAAGCTTTTCCTATAGCCGCGATCAGCACATTAGGACCTGCTATTCTTTGGACAGCAAACAGGCTGCTGCCTGTTCTTTTTTCAATGCCAAAGCAGGTATGGCTAAACTAACCAATATAAGGGCTACACCAAATAAGTAGGGTAAGTTAATGTGAATATCAAATAAGATACCTGCAATGGATGGACCAATGATAATTCCCAAACTAGTATAAGTATTACTTATTCCAGCCACAAAACCTTGTTCTTCACCTGCCATCTTGGACAATAATGTATTAATTGCGGGGCGTAAAATAGAAGTGAAGGCAATATGAAGTGTTGTTACAAGAAGTATGTACCAAAAACCTCCTGGCAGCAACATTAGTGCTAACGATGCCGCTGATAAAGCCAAACTCATATTGATAACTTTTTTTTCACCAAAGCGGCGCAGCAGCCAATCAATCAATAATGCCTGGACAAGAACACCCATTAACACACCTACCGTAAGTAAAATCGCTATATCCTTAGGTGTATATCCATATTTCACATCCACATATAGCCCAAACACTACTTCCACACTCACTAACCCAAATGTCAAAATAAAAATTAATACCAGAAGAAAAAAATAGGGAGCCTTAAAAGACAGCGCAACCTGCGAGAAGATATTGTCACTCTTTTCCAGTGAATTTCTGGCAAATAATTGTTTCTCTTGGGATAAAGTCTCAGGTAACAGCAAAAAAGCTGCAATCATGGAGAACGCCGAAGCAGCCGAAGCTACATAAAAGGGAAGGCGTAAGCCATATTCAGCCAAGAACCCTCCAATTCCAGGCCCAATTACAACGCCAAAAGACATGGCTGCTCCTATCCATCCGAGGCTTTTGCCGCGATTTTCCTCTGTAGTGATATCTGCCACATAGGCCGTAATTGCCGGAGTTGTAAAGGCAATACCAATTCCGCCAATAAGTCTGGATACATACAGCATCCACAACTCGTTAGCCACACCGAAAAGATACTGGGATATACTAAATAAACCAATTCCGGAAACAATGATAATTTTGCGTCCATATTGATCCGCCCACTTGCCAGCAAGAGGTGAAAATAAAAATTGGGTGAATCCCATAGCTGACACCAAATAGCCAAGAGTTACACTATTTACTCCAAAATCCTGTACAAATTTAGGCAGAACAGGGATTATTAACCCAACTCCCACCTGAGCTATAAACATATTCACTAATAAGATCATAAGTGGCATTTTAGAATATTTCAACTTACGCATTTGCAAAAATCCTACTTTCATAAAAATTCAGTATCAAAAATTCTTCTTATCCATTATCTCTAACCGTTAGCAAACCGTTAGCAAATCAATGCCATATTCTGTAATATATATCACCTAAAAATAAAATATAATTTAGTATTGACTAACATTTTTGAAACGGCTATAATCTTAATTGATCATGATTATCATCTTCAACAACTAACATCTTATCAATTTGACTGTCATCAGTCAAATTAAATGAATATCTGTCCCCCCATCAATCCAATTGATAACTCGTAGCTTATTATATTTCTTTTTTTCGCTAACCGTCAAATAAATAATTTTGCGTATCTTCTTCTGTTTATTAATTAACTATCTTTCACTGTGATACGGAAAAGAAAGGAGCTGTGCTGTGAAGAATTAAACATATATTTTTTGCCACAATCAATTGACTGTCGTCAGTCAATTGATTGCAAAGTAACGTGTCTTCATAATTGTATTACATAAGGTCATTATCTATATTTATAATTACAATAACGGAATATAAGGAGAGATTATCATTAACAAGCAGCAAAAAAAATTATTATGTTCACTACTAGGCAGTGCTATCGTGTTAAGTACTTCCGGAATCGTAGCCGCCGAAGAAGCACCAACAGAAGAAACCTATAATTTTGATGAATATGTCGTAACAGCCAACCGTATGCCGGTCAAAATGTCAGAGGTTGCAGCAAATGTAACGGTAGTTACACAGGAGGAAATTGAAAAAGGTGGTTTCACTAGCGTACCTGACATTCTAAGCAAAAGCAATGTTGATCTACGAACAAACGGCAACAATACCGTCCCCGTTCTCAATGGAGATGACCGCGTGTTAATCCTAGTGGATGGTCGCAGAATGAATTGGGCTCACCTTGTCATAAGCGGAAACAGTAATGCTGGCGTAAATCTCGACGTCTTACCTGTAAAAAATATTGAGCGTATTGAAATTGTTCGTGGTCCAGCTTCTTCCCTCTATGGCAGTGATGCTGTCGGCGGTATTATTAATATTATTACTCGTAAAGCAAAAGCTCCCAGTACTTCCATTTCATCCGAATCTGGCAGTTGGGGACTGCGTCGCTATAGCATTACTACGGAAGGCAGAGAAAATGGTATTGGCTATTTGATCACAGCCGAAAAGAAAAAACGTGATAACTTTGAATATAAGAGTTCTAAAACTGGTAAAACAATCACTAGCCAAGATAGTCAGATAAATCAAGAGTTTATGACGATGAAGCTAGATAAGGAATTTAGCAATGGAAACTCTCTTTCTCTGGATGTAGAGTATGGGAATGATGAGTCTGGTTTTGGTATTCCTAATGCATACTCTTTCTGGCAATACCCAGGTGGCTATCGAAAGATAGTGGATAATAACGTTGCACTAACTTATAATTGGGGACAAAATAAGGGATCAAAAAATTTCTTCCGCGTATATCGCAACACTACTGAACAAGAATACTTTAAATCCTTAGACTCCATCGCTAATCTTTATTCTAACGGCTTTAATTGGCAAGAGAGCTGGCAACTTAGTAAAGGTCATACCTTAACTGGTGGTGCCGACTGGCGTGAGGAATACATAGACGACAAAGTTTCCATTAACAAAGGTTATATAAATAAAGCACTCTTCCTAGAAAATCGATGGCTGTTAGCGAATAATTGGTCAGTGACTGCCGGGACGCGCTATGACAATCATAGCATCATCGGCAGTAATTATACTTCACGTATTACAGTAAATCGAGAGCTAAATTCTACTACTAATGTCTATGCTTCATGGGGACAATATGTAAAAAACCCTACCCTCTTTGATCTTTTTGTCGATAACGGCTGGACAATTGGGAATCCAAACCTTAAACCCGAAGAAGGAAATACAACTACTCTAGGTATCAATACTAAACTAGGCGATGGAACAAAGCTGCAAGCCAGTATTTACAGTAGTCGTCTCAAAAATGCCATAGAATTTATGGCTGGAAAAGATGGAGATTCTGGCTATATTCCTGGTTATTACTATAATATTAGTAATGAAAAAAGACAGGGATTAGACCTAAATCTGTCCCGTGAATTATCACCTCAATGGAACGTAAGTGTTGGTTACGCTTACAATAAGACTGAAATTAAAAACAGTAAATCAGCTGACTATATAGCTTATGCTCGTAACACACAGCCAAATGGTTACCGTTTGAATGTTCAGTATGATCAAAACCAGTGGAATGCAGGTCTCACCCTGCGTAGTGCAACGGGTCGCAGCCTAGAAGAATTTACCTCTAAATCCTACGTAACCCTTGATATGATCGTTAACTACAAAATCAATCCTGACACTCGTATTTACCTCAAAGGATATAACTTGACAAATAAGGCTTATGAGTTGAGTTCTACCAATGGATACGGGTATCCTGGAACCTATCCGATGCCAGGACGAAACTTCTACGTTGGCGTAGAATATCGTATGTAATATCTACTATAATCAAATATGCACTGCTCCATTGTTGCGGGCAGTGCATATTCATTTATCTAATGACGTGGTTTACAAAAAGTGCAGCACCCTTTAGAATGAGTATTGAGGATTCTTCTCAATAGCATTCTAAGGGGTGCCCCCTGCCGTTAGTTGCCCAAAAATGAAGTAGGAGATTTTTTATAAATATGACACAATTAAAACAGCGACTATCCATTGAATACGATGCTGTCATCCAAAAGAATCATGTTTTTTTACTTTTGCTGACAGGCCTCAGTATATTTGCTTTACTCTCCATGTTACTGGCAGTTGGTTTGGGTACGGTAAAAATCCCTCCTGACATCGCCTACAAGATTATTGCTTATAAACTGTTTCATTTAAATATCGATAACGTGATGAGCCAGGTGTCCCCTGCTTATATGGATATCATATGGCAAATCCGTTTACCTCGTGTTATTCTGTCTGCTGTTGTAGGCGCAGGTCTTGCTATGTGCGGCACTGTCATGCAGGCTTCTGTGCAGAATCCGCTAGCAGAACCCTATATTCTTGGTATATCCGCCGGAGCTTCTCTCGGTGCAACTTTCTCCATCCTTATCGGCAGCGCCTCGGGATTATTCTTTGGTCTTGGCACTGCCTTTTGGGCTTTTATCGGGGCATTAGGAGCGTCCTTCTTTGTTCTGGTCTTGTCAGGTATCGGGGGCAGAATGTCAACGGTGAAAATGGTTCTATCCGGTTCCATTGCCAGTGCTTTATTCATAGCCCTCTCAAATTTACTTATCTATATATCCAATGATGCAGAAGGCATTCGCAGCGTCACCTTCTGGAATATGGGATCATTAGCCGCAGCTAAATGGGATAATCTAATGTTACCCATTGTTGGAATTACCCTGTGCTGCTTATTCTTTCTATTTCAATCCCGCACCCTCAATACCTTGCTCTTAGGCGAGGAGGCTGCTATCACCTTAGGCATCAATCTGACGAAAATACGTCGCATCTATATGATTATTACGGCCCTCATTACAGGACTGATCGTTTCTGTCTGCGGTATTTTTGGGTTTGTGGGACTGGTAATTCCCCATGTGGTGCGTGGTCTAATCGGATCAGACCACAAGCGTTTAATGCCAGCTACTATCTTAATCGGAGCCATTTTCTTAACATGGGCCGATGTATTGGCACGCATCATTTTAAAAAGTGGTGAATTGCCCATCGGTATCATCACAGCCTTAGTGGGAGCACCCTTTTTCATGTATATTCTGTTTAAGCAGTCCTTTGATTTTGGAAATAAGTAAGGAGGTTCGGAATGGATCTGGAATTAAAAAATATTAATGTAAAGCTTGGCGACAAAAACATTATTCAAGACATTTCCTTGGCGGTTGCCAAAGGAGAATTTGTAGGCATTATTGGCCCCAATGGCAGTGGAAAGTCTACATTATTGCGCACCATCTATCGAATCATTCAACCCAATAGCGGCATGATTTTGCTAGACGGACAGAATCTAAAAGATGTTAAATTATCCGAATCCGCTAAAAAAATGGGAGTCGTTGGACAATTCAACAGCGTTAACTTTGATTTTACAGTGCTAGACATGGTTATGATGGGGCGTACACCTCATAAAAGCTTATTAGGTTCAGATACCCCTGCTGATTATGCAATTGCTATGGAATCCATCGAAAAAGTAGGTATGGAGAAACATGCTAATCGTAGTTTTTCCACCTTATCCGGGGGTGAAAAGCAGCGAATTATATTAGCGCGCGCTTTGACCCAGCAGCCTCAATTATTAATTTTAGATGAACCGACAAATCATTTGGACATTAAATATCAGCTACAGATTCTTTCGATTGTAAAGTCACTTGGTATTAGTGTACTTGCGGCGCTGCATGACCTAAGTCTGGCAGCAATGTACTGCCATAGGTTATATGTATTAAAAGAAGGCAATGTAATTACAAGTGGCATACCCAATGAAATTCTAACTCCGAAACTGGTCCGAGATGTATATGAAATTGAATGCGACATTCAAAAGAATCCAGCTACAGGTTATCTATCTATTACGTATTACCCCACTTGTCGCCATGCTTGAGAGGAGATCTATAATGAAGAAAACGAGACTGAATCCGATTATTCTTATCCTATGCTTTATGGGCATTCTGTCACTAGCAGGCTGTGGTCAATTCAATCCTGCCGCTGCACCAAAAGCTGCCTCAACCCCTTCCCAAAGCAATGATGCAAAGTATCCCGTTACCATCTCTAATTACGACAGTAATGAAAACCCAATTTCCTATACCTATAAAAAGGCTCCCGAAAGAGTGGCCATTATTCACCCAGGCGCAACGGAACTGCTGTTAGAATTGGGTCTTGAAGACCGTATTTTATCCACTATCGCCCCCTATGGCGCTCCTTTAGACCGAATAG
>JBEQCC010000026.1:0-12070 GCA_041639455.1 Pelosinus sp.
TTACTGGAGCATCAAAGACGGCTATAGGTTTTTTAGTATTTGGTATTGGAGCAGGGACGATGACGGGGGCATTGAAGAATTTCAATACGATGTTCCAAACCGGCTTCCATATCTCGGGGGTTATTACATCGCCGGAAGCTGCTACTGCCTTGGCACAGAGCAAGTATGGATTTGTAACCTCATCTATTTTAATTGTAGGATTTATTATGAACCTTGTATTTGCACGTGTTACGAGATTTAAAAATGTGTTTTTCACAGGAGGACACAGCTTATTTTTTGCTTGTGTACTGGGGTTGATTTTGAAATTCCATGGATTCACTGATGGCATGGCAATTCTTACGGGCGGTACCATTTTGGGGTTCTTTTCGGCATTTTTGCCACAGCTTTGCCAGCCGTTTATGCGTAAATTGACTGGTAATGATGATCAGGCTATTGGTCATTTTAACATGCTTGGTTATGCTTTATCTGGTTATATCGGCAAGCTGTTTTTTTCCAAGTGGGGCGATAAAACAACAGAAGATATCAGCTTTCCAGCTTGGTTATCCTTCTTTCGTGACTTTTTGATGGGCTGCGCATTTGTTATGACATTATTGTTTTATGTTTCGGCTTTGGCCGCAGGGCAAGAATCGGTTGCGAAGTTGGCTGGTTCGACCCATTGGCTGGTATTCCCTCTTTTACAGGCATTCCAGTTCACAGCTGGTATGTTCGTATTAATGACAGGTGTACGTATGTTCTTAGGGGAAATCACGGCAGCATTTGTTGCTATTTCGGAAAGATTTATTCCTGGGTCCCGTCCGGCATTGGATGTACCGACGGTATTCCCATATGCACCGACTGCCGTTATCGTTGGATTCCTTTGCTCTTATGCAGCAGGCTTAATTGCTATTGTAATCATGGTTGTTTTTAAATTCTCGGTTATCATTATTCCGGCAGCACATATCAGCTTCTTCTCGGGCGGTACTGCAGGGGTATTTGGAAATGCCTTTGGCGGCTGGCGAGGTGCTATGGCTGGCTCCTTTATCGTCGGTTTATTATTAGCTTTCTTACCATGCGTGTTGTATCCATTGTATGGAGAAATGGGCGTGCTTGGTTCAACATTCCCAAATGTCGACTACAATATTGTTGGAATGATTCTCAATAGTGTATTACGTATTTTCCAATAATATCACGAAATTGCAAACCTTCGTTAGATATCGATATATAGCATAATAGTATGTTGAACGTAGTTAAGGAGAGAGTATGATGAGTGTAAACAATAAAGAAGTTCTGCAAAAGTATGTGGGCGCTTTTATGACGGAAGTCGATGATTTTGTTGAGCAGCTGGATATCAGAAGTATTGATGCTGCAAAAGATTTGATTTTGACTGCAGAAAAAAATAAAAACAGAGTCCATGTGACAGGTATTGGCAAGCCAGGTCATATCGCCGGATATATTGCATCCTTACTGTCATCTACAGGAACGCCCACCTATGAATTACATGGAACAGAAGCGATTCACGGTTCAGCTGGTCAAGTTTTGCCAGGCGATGTGGTGATTGCCATTTCCAATAGCGGTGAAACAAATGAGTTAAAAGCTACCGTAGAAACGCTAAAAAGAAATGGTGCAAAGATTATTTCTGTCAGCGGCAATGCAAATTCTTGGTTAGCCAATAAAAGTGATGTATTTCTTTTTGCCGGAGTGCATGCAGAGGGCGATGTGCTAAATAAACCGCCTCGTGCCTCTATAATGGCAGAAATGATCGTTTTACAGGGGCTGAGTGTAGTATTGCAGACAGAAAAAGGCCTGACAATAGAACAGTATGTGAAGTGGCATCCGGGTGGATCTCTAGGTAAAGGGATAAAAGAGGAACTAAGCGAGTAGTATCTCGACGTTTCTTAAAAATGGGGGGATTTCAATGGATGTTAAAGGGATTATTGTGGCGATGGTCACTCCTTTTGCTGAAAATCAGGCAATTGATTTCCAGGCGACAAAACAATTGGTTAATAAATTAATTGCTGATGGCGCTTATGGGATTTTTATTCTTGGAACAAATGGTGAATTTCATTTGCTAAACAGTCAAGAAAAAGTAGAATTTGCCAAATGTGTTATTGAGGAAGTTGGTAAAAGAGTTCCGGTTTATGTTGGTACCGGCGGGAATAGCACTGCGGAAGTAATTGCTTTATCTAGAAGAATGGAGGAACTTGGTGCCGACGCATTGTCGGTTATCACACCCTATTTTTTAGTGCCGTCCCAGGAAGAACTGCTTTATCATTATAAAGCAGTTGCTGCAGCTGTAACGATTCCGATTATTTTATACAACATTCCTAAAAATACAGGAATTAACATTGCCGTCGAAACCGTTGCCGAATTAGCAAAGGTTGACAACATTATCGGCATTAAAGATAGCAGTGGTAATATTGACAATATAGAAGGCTATATAAAGGCGACAAAAGATCAAAAATTTGCTGTGCTTTCCGGTTCGGATTCCTTGATTTTAAAAGCGCTTAAAATTGGCGCCAAGGGGGCCATTGCAGCGACAGCCAATCTTTTGACGAAGAATGATGTTGCCATCTATGAAAACTTTATGAATAGTCAGTTGGAAGAAGCGGAAAAAGCGCAGCAAAAGATTGAAATGCTGCGCAGTGTCTTGAAATTGGCGACTGTTCCCTCTGTACTGAAAAAATCTTTGGTATTATCCAACATGCCTGTTGGTTTATGCCGACTTCCAGTCAGAGAACCAAAAGCGGAAGCAATGCCAAAAATAAAAGAAATGCTGGCATATTACGGTTTATAAAATACGCTGAGTATGTTGGAGTGAACGAAAAGATATCAGTTAGCATCGAGTTGAATGATGCTAACTGATATCTTTTTTCAATCTATTTCAAGTCTTTAATTGACAATGATTTTCATTATCCTTATAATGGTAACGAGGGTTTCAATGGAGTAGGACGATTGTACTGATTTTTAGATATACAAAAAAGCAAAGAGGTGTATTCGTGTGAAAAAAATGCGATTGATTGTGGTACTTATGTTATTATTGACAACAGGAATGTCAGTATCTGTTTTGGCTAAGGACAAACCTCAAATGACTCCTCCGAAGATTATTACGTTAGCGGCAATTTCTCTGCCTCAGGATGTGAAGGAAAAGTTTGCAGAGCAAACAGTGTCTGTGAAGGTTAAGGCAACGATATCTGTGTATGGAACGGTAGATGGTGAGGTGAAGATCATTACCAGTTCTGGAGATGCTGCTTTTGATAATGCAGTGATTGAATCCATCCAAAAGTCGGTATTCAGTCCCGCATATAGTGACACTACAGCAGTTTCGTCTTCTATTCTTCTTCCCTTTAATGTTAAGGTAGAAAAAATTATACCGGAAGAACAGGCAAATGGTGAAGCGCAGCCGATTACCGAATAGGTTCATTCTTTGTACTACAGAGGAGGAATGATGTGAGGATACATATAGGCAGTAAGAGCAAAATCCATTTATCTTAGTGCCCTATGCCATTGGTATTAAGGGAAGCGGCTGGAACTCTGTCTCTTTAGAATAATAAATGGAATGAAACCTCTTACAAAAGTGGATACTTTATAAGAGGTTTCATTCCATTTATTATTTATCTAGCACGCATTCATTTCCATTTATTTTTTGGCAGGTGTTACAATGGCTTTTATTAATATGCTTTAGTGCATAGGCGATTGAATGATTGGTGTGAGGAAAGAAATGGTCTTGTCCAATCTTATCATAGAGACCAGTCTTTTTCATTTTTTTCTCAGGTTGTTCATTTAAACCCGACATTAAGACGGTGATGCCTTTTTTTTGTATATTTTCTACGATCGTGCGTAAATGATTTTCTCCCGTAATGTCCATAATTGGAACTCGGCTCATGCGCAATATAATAATTTTCGGATCATAATGAATCGTACTCATAATACTTTCCGAAAACATTTGGGCTGCTCCAAAAAATAAGGGGCCTTCGATACTAAAAATACTAATTTGGGAACAATCATAGGTATGAAGTGAATTTTGATCTGATACATCTACTAAATGGTTCTCATGATCGGGTACAACTTGTGTTACGACCATGATTTCGCTCATTCGTTTAACGAACAGCATCATGGTAAGCAATAAGCCGATTTCCACGGCTACCGTTAAGTTTGCAAATACGGCAAGAAAGAAGGTAATCAGTAAGACTCCCGTACTTAAGGATTTGACTTTTACAATACTGATAAAAGCTTGATGCTGACTCATATTATAAGAAACAACCATTAAAACAGGGGCCATGCTTGCTAGTGGAATAAGACCTGCATAGGGGGCAAGAGCGAGCATCGTAAGGAGTACGAAGACGGCGGAAATTATAACAGAATATCGTGTTGCTGCACCAGATTTAATATTGGTTGCTGTACGGGCAATGGCACCTGTAGCCGGGATTCCGCCAAACAAGGGAATCACCATATTGGCAATTCCTTGTCCTAGTAATTCGCGATTGCTGTTATGATGTGTGCCTGTCAGGCCGTCGGCAACAACGGCCGAGAGTAAAGATTCAATGGCACCTAATATGGCTATTGTCAGAGCTGGCTGAAGCAGCAGCTGTACTTTTTCTAGTGTAATGCCAGGAAATTGCATCTGAGGTAAATCGCTGGGGATTCCACCGAAGGCAGAAGCGATAGTAATTACATCATTTGGAAAAAATAAAGTTGCGATCATTGTGGATAGGATGAGCCCAACTAGAGAACCAGGCACTTTTGGTAAAAAACGAGGTGTAATGAGAATCACTACTAAGCAAATGACAGCAGTTAATGTACTATAAGGATTAACCGTATAGAAGTGGTTTACGATTTCCTGCATATTAAATAAAAAGCTTTCACGGCGTTCAAGACCAGTTAAACCAAAAAAGTTAGAAATCTGGCCGACAAAAATGTTGACAGCAATACCGGCTGTAAAACCGATGGTAACAGAGCGGGGAATGAATTTAATCAGAGACCCCATATCTAAAAGTCCCATGACAACCAGTATAATTCCGGATAAGAATCCAGCAATCAGAAGGTTCTCAAATCCATAGGTAAGTACAATGGAGAGCAAGATGGGAATGAAAGCACCGGTTGGACCAGCAACTTGATACCTGCTTCCACCAAATAGGGCGACCAGGCAAGCTGCAATAATTGTGGTATAAATACCATTTTCAGGATTTGCGCCAGAAGCAATTGCAAAGGCCATGGCTAAGGGCAGAGAAATTACACCTACTGTCAGACCTGCTAATAAATCTTTCTTAAAAAATCGAGTAAAATAACGTTTTAGTGGTATTCTAATAGCGCGTGTCATGTAAATCCCCTTTCAGTCCGAAAAAACGATATGCTCATTATTATACACCTCTATGCAAAAAATGTGAAACATTATTATATTGAAATATAGATAGATACATAGTATCATATATTCAATTAATACTACATAGTTATCTTTGAATGCAAATTACAACATTATTATGGGGAATGTGGATAAAAGAGGTTCTGAGGTAGAAGGAGTAGACAGTATGAATAGAGAAATCCAAGAGTTTAAGGCTGATTTTTTTAAAGCCCTATCTCATCCATTGCGTATTAATATTTTAGAGATCCTATGTGATGGTGATAAGAATGTCAATGAGCTGCAGTCACTATGTGGTGTTGGAGGAGCGGTTATTTCCCAGCAATTAGCGATTCTTCGCAATAAGAACATTGTTAAAACCCGCAAAGATGGAACAAGAGTATCGTATTCACTGCAAGATCCCATGATTCGAGAGCTGCTGGTGATAGCACGTCAAATTTTTAATAATCATCTAGTGAATACCATTAGTAAGTTTGATCGTCTTCAGATGGAATCAAAGCCTTAAACGTTTAAATTTAATACGTAATAAGCGGTAAGTCTGGTGTATAAGGTGTATAATAGGAAGTAAGGCAAGAAGGAATCCTGCAAAGTACGTAACTTTGCAGGATTGAATATTTCATATAAGATATCACGTTGACTAAAAGGGGTTATTCATGGCTAATTCATTTCAGATTTTTAAGAACCAACAATTTCAAAGTATCGCAATTTCTCATTTCAATACAATTCTTGGTACTTCCTTACTGATTCCTGTATTACCAGTTTTTTTGCACAATAGCGGATTAAGTGAGACGCAAATTGGGATTATTATGGGCGCTACGGCAATGAGTTCCCTTATTATAAGGCCGTGGATTGGTTTTCAAGTGGATACTAAAGGCAGCCGCCCAGTAATTCTCCTTGGGCAAATCGTATTTATTTTATCAACTGTTGGTTATTGGTGGGCAACCAGTTTTTGGGGCTTTTTTGTTTTAAGGTTCCTTTACGGTATTGGGCAGGCTTTTTATGGTACAGGAGCAGTTACCTTTGCCAGCAGTATCGGATCAGGAGAAAGTAATTCCAACTCAATTGCCATGTATACGTTAACTACCATGTGTGGTCTTGGTCTTAGCATGAGCATGGCTCAGGTAGCTTTTGATAATTTTGGATTCAATGTACTTGTTGGCATTAGTGTTATTCTAATCGGGATTGCTTTTAATGTGATGAAGTGGCGTTCCGAGCCAATTCAGTTAGCTGCAAGAAATGTTGTTCGAGCACCATTTATGGATGTACTAAAATCCAATGTTGTTTGTGCGTCGACTCTTTCTCAGTTTGCAGCAAGTTTTTCTTTTAGTGCAGCTCTAACCTTTATCCCACTTGCTGCCATTAATAAGGGAGTTGATTTTTACTCTCTTTTCTTCATTGCTTTTGCCATATCAGTGATTTTTTCCCGTCTTTTCGTACAAAAGGTAAGCCATATCTTAGGGCTCTTAAATGCGACACTATATGCGAGCATCACAATGCTGCTTGGTATCGTGCTGTTATTGATTACCATTTCACCTATGATACTGGTTCTTTCGGGACTTCTGTTTGGGCTAGGATTTGGTATTGTTTATCCCACCTTGGTTTTACTTTTAGTAGAGCGAATCCAGCCAACAAATCGAGGTACCGCTCTAGGTATTATGATTGCAGCTGGTGATATTGGAACTGCTCTTTCTGCCGCCATATTGGGCGGTGTAGCTGAGCATCTGGGATATTTCGCTTTATTTTCAACGACGTCGTTACTATTGGCAATATGTACCTACTATTTTTATTCAATATTGATTAGAAATAATGAGAAGATTAGTGATAATTGATGATAATGTATTATGGAAGGAATCCTTAATTTAAAATACATAAAGCTTTCATACAACGGGAAAATTAGAATAAGTTCGAGGAGGTGTAATGTATATGAATTTTTTGAAAGTTGGTGTTAATATGTTCAGCAAAAGCTCTCTCTTATTATTATTGGCCGGTGGTATTGCTCTAGTTTTACTATCGGATCGCCGCAATCTGCGGTCTGGTGCAGTGAAGGTGACGAAAGGGGCTTTAATTGCCAAGGATGAAGTGAAAAATGCAGCAGCAAAAGTGAGTGCCAGAGCGTCTGATTTTGTAGAAGAAGCACGTCAAGTTCGAGGTATTTCACGTTGTCGTGGTACCGCAGCTAGAGAAAAAGGGTACCGGATGGCCGTTGCTACGACTGCAAAGATATTGACATTGAAAGAAGCGGCACAAGCTGAATTTAAAAGTATTGTAGATGAGGCGAAAAGACGTCGTGCCATTCGCTGAAGCCAGATCTTATATGTTTTTGAGGGCTGCGAAAATAATGATGTAACTCTAGAAGCACAGAATATGCTGAGAGGTTTTTATTTGATCTTTTCTCAGTATTCTGTGCTTCTGTGTTTTTTATTATGTTTTTATAATCTTAGCGATTCAAAATGGTTTCTTACCAGACAACGAGCATTTTGAGTTCATAATGATTGCCAATGTACTGATATTCACCAGTAATCCTGTAGTTATTGGAGTAATGAGCGAAGTAGCAGCTAGTGCCACACCAGCTATATTGAAGACCGCAGCAAAGGATACATTTTGACGAATGACCTTGTTCATATAGCGGCTAAGATAGATGATTTCAGCCACTTTTCGAGGATCATCATTTGCAATCACGATATCAGCGGTTTCAATTGCCTGAGCTGTCGCCTTTCTGCCCATAACGATGGAAACATCACTGGCAGCAAAGGTAGGAGAGTCGTTTGCCCCGTCTCCGATCATTACAATTTTTTTTCCTAGAGTTTGCATATCTTTAATCATTTTTTCTTTAGCGTCAGGGAGCATAGAATGCCAGTTGGCAGTAAGGCCAATATGGGTTGCTGGGTTTTCTGTTCCTGTTTTATCAAACAGCACAGTATCAACGTCTCCTAGACGTTCTAGAATCTCAATCTGTTTTATAAAAATTCCTTTCTTGGCTGCTTGACTAACTGCAGAATGCATCGCTGCGTCTTTGGATAAGGAAATCGCAGCAGGGCACCCAGCAAGTAATATTGCTAGGCTTCGCATAAAGTTCCTTGTTAGAAGAAAGCTAATTACTGAAATCGCCAAGGAATACCATATGATTTTTTCAGCCAATAAAGAGGATGAAGATTCTTTTTCTTCCTTTTTATGAGTGGGGATGTTATTTTTTGCTTTTATATCCTTGAGACTGAGCTTTGCTTTTTCTTCAGACGGATTTTTTAGTGCCTGCAATTGATTTCTCATAAGAAGATTCGAGATGCTTTTATGGGAATTTTCCTGCGCTGCTGTACCAAGCCAATAAGTTAACTGGACTAGCCAGAGCACGGACAATCCAGTAATACTTTCTCGTATGGTTAGCAGTATTAAAGTAGGCAAAAACAAAAGCAATTCATAGTTTATGTTGTGTTTTTTTGCCACTGTTTCAAAGCGGTTACGTAAGAGGGGGTAGCCAGCAATTAAAGTTGCAAGAGCAGCAAAACTGAAAATTTGTGGGGAAGAGGACAGGGGAGATTTGCCTAAAAAGAAGCGTTTGGTGATTAATCCTACTAGAATGAGACCTGTTGCTAAGGCGTAAGTCCCCGGTGATTTGATAAGTTCAGGGGGATGATTACAGTCAATTTTTACGCTCTCATGTATAGTGGATTGTTGTATCGAATACCTTTGTTCTATTGCAAAAATCAATGACTGAATTTCAGTTAAACAAATATAATTTGGATGAAAATGAATAAGCGCTCGGCCTGTTAATGGATTTGCTGTCACGGAATAAATATATTTTTCTTTTACCAATCTCGTTGCTATATAGTGAGCAAAAGCGGGGCTTTGCAGAAGCGATTTAATGGATATTCGTAAGCGTCCTGGCAATAAATTGTATTGGCTTGTTGTAAGACTGGCTGCTGCCAATGAAAAGCGTCCTCCTTTTGATTAAAATACTCTTTTGGAAAACAACTAATTATAGCCATAAACAGAGGATGAGGGGGCGTGGGTTTCTAAAGAGAGACTATCTAATCGTAATGAAAGAACTCAACAGCAAGGAATGATTCCCTGCTGTTAATGTAAATAAATGTGCTTCTGCTAAAAAAGCTTTAAACGTGCCCAGGAGATACCAGCAAGTAAATTGTCTTTCGATTCTTTACTTTTTTTCTTGATGTAACCGAAAAACTGACCCAAGAACTCTTCCCAAATGGTAACCACTTCTCCCTTTATTTCTGGTGAGTGTTGTCTTAGTTCAATACTCATATCAATTGCTTCATGCAGTTCACGATTTGCATTTGTGATTTTCTGGCGTAACATTTCAATCGTAATAGCCACTTGTTCCTCCTGATATATGGATTAGCTAGGATCTGCTTTGGTAGTATCGAATGTTTCTTCGCTAACTTCTTCTAGATCTTCATCGACCTCATCAAGTGAGTCTTTAAAACGCTCAAATTGAGCTTCGCTTACCAGATCTTCAATGTCTTCCCGTACACCGCTGAAAACTCCCTGTGCCTGCTCTGTTAATCCGATTACACCTTGCACTGCTTTCACAGCCAAGGGACGAAGCTTTTCTCTAACACTCGGCATCAAAGCGGCTGCTACAACAACGGCTCCCATCCAAAAGGTTACATTATGCCCAGTGCGCATTTTAATTTCGTGATTAAAACAGCGTTTCCTTCTCGCTAAGCCATTCATTCCCGGTCCTGTTTCTACTAAGTCTGTTAGTTCTGCCAATTCCAGCAGTTCTTTACGTTCCTTGCGGATCATCTGCAGCAACGCCTTACGTGCATAGGGATCGGTAACTGTGTTTAATTTCTGTTCATATATACGTATAGCGGCTAATTTCGCCTCAAAGACTTGTTCAAGCCCTGAGGTCGTGTCCTCACAGCAAGTTTCCATAGCTCGCGCACGCATGAGCTGCCCTCTGCTTTGTTTTACTTTAGACTTTATTTCATATTCGTTATATGATCCTGTTTCTATATCGGACATTATAACCCTGCCTTTCCCAATTTATACGATGTAATCATTAGTATTGTTCCCATGTTTATCCATGTTATATACGTTTTTTCATAAGATTTTTTTGATTATATTGACTGGGTATAATTTTCTATAGTATAATGAATAATAGTGAAAATGATAATTGCTATCATCAGGAGGCGGATTGTGCCTATGTCAATATATATAAAACCAATTGAAGCATTACAGCTTGAATGTGCAAACGATGTACGGGGGGAATTTTGCCAGATACGTTCACAAATTTCTTCTGTAGAAATTCATAAATTGGCGGATTCTTTGTTTTATCAAAATTCTCTTGCATGGCCTGCAGTTTTGTTAGAGTTGCAAAAAGGAAGAATTTTAGATCGGCTTCTTACTAAGCTAAATGGAAAAGTCAAAGCCCATGGTTCTTCATATGAGAGAAATTTAGCATTAAAAGGACCTTTTCCCGTTCTTTCTCTAAGGTCATTACTGCCTGTAGTTAATGAACATCGCTCTACATTACGAGCTACCCGCTGCGTGGAATTTTTGGGTAATAAAGCTTGCAGTTATTCTTTGAAATCGGTCACGAAAGGTATATTTCCTTTTCAGGTCGATGTAGCAACCTTAGCCATGGAAACCTTAGGATGTTCCAGCAAACAGCAGATGAAATCAGCATTGCTTGACCTTTCTGAACGTATTCAGGGATGTATTCTTAATTTTCTCTATGATTGGGAGAACTTAATAATAAAGCAGATTCGTGAACAACTGTTAACCTTTAAGCAAAATTGCTATTTGTCAATTACAGAAGCAGCAGTATAATAAAAAGTTGTATTCCATATAATATATTCTAGTGGGTGTTGATCCTGCTAGACACTCTCAAATCCCAGTGTCTGGGATTTTTTTGCGTTTATTTAGACGGCCGTTCTTTTTCTTGCGCTTAGAACGACTTGGTCATCGGATAAATACCTAAAAGGGGGAAACGTTGTTTGGCTGCACCATATCTACAAATGGTTCACAAGATACCTGGGCGTATTCGTATATATCATCCCAGAATAAAACAAAATCCTAAGTTTGCTTCACTGCTTGAGGTACTTTTAAGGAAACAAAAAGGGATTAAAGAATGTAGCGCAAATCCTAAGTCAGGTAAGATATTGATTCAATATAATCGGGCGATGACTTCTGAAGGCGTTTTATGGGCCTTCTTGCAGCAGCACATCAAACAGACTTCTAAGCCCCGGATTTTAAAAAGGCAGAAGGCAAAACCTTTTGAGGTAGAGGATGTGCATATCTCTACTCAGATTGCTTTAGTGGCTATTGGCGGTTTAACACTGCTTTATCATCTGTTTCGTTATCTGTTTCGCCCAAAATTATTTTCCGTTAATTTGCTCAGTCTAACCAGTTTGGTGACATTAATTACGGCTTTTCCCATATTACGCAGTGGTATCGAGAATCTTGTTCTGCGCCGGGTTTTAAACAATGAGATTTTGATCGGAACGGCCATTATTTTGTCGGTATTGTTAAGAGAAGGGGCTACCGGCTTAGTGGTTGTATGGCTGGTGAACCTCAGCACCTTAATCGAAACCCTTACACTGGATCGATCACGCCGTACGATTCGGAGTATGCTGGAAGGGAATGAAAAAGACGCCTGGATTGTTGTAAACGGGCAGGAAGTCATTATACCCATTTCTCAGCTTAAGCAGGAAGACATCGTATCCATAAAACTTGGCAGCAAAATTCCGGTAGACGGAATCGTTATGAATT
>JBEQCC010000027.1:0-11964 GCA_041639455.1 Pelosinus sp.
AGACATTTTTTAAGGAAAGCCCTTGTATTTCACGAATCCAATCTTCTCCTACCTCCAGTGGCACTAATGATGGCTTTAATGGAATAATAGTATGTCCAACAGCTTCACTCATACGATACCCATCACCAGAAGAACCGGTTCCCGGATAAGAAGAACCACCTGTGGTCATAATTACCGCTTCAGCATCATACTTTACATTATTGTTAGCAAGCACTCCTGTTACCTTACCATTATGTGTAAGGATTCTTTTTACCCGCTGTCCCGTTATCACTTCAATATTTAGATCTTTAAAGGCCTTTAAAAAGGCACCAACTACATCCTTGGCCTGATCACTAACTGGAAAAACCCGCCCACCTCTTTCTATTTTAGTCATAACACCATAATGATGTAAAAAATCTATAATATGTTGGTTACCAAACTTATGTAAAGAACTATAAATAAACGCTCCATTTCCTGGAATGTTTTTAATAATGATCTCTTTTTCAGCAATATTAGTAATATTGCATCTACCTTTACCGGTAATCGATAATTTTCGTCCTAAAAAAGCCATTTTTTCCAAAACAATGACTTTGCCACCATTTTGACTAGCACTAACTGCAGCCATCATACCGGCAGCACCACCGCCAACGACAATAATGTTTCTCATCTTATCACCTGTTTCATTTTTTAGTAAAACAAAAAACCCTTATTATATTACACAATAAGGGCTCGCACACTCATTTATTAATGTTTTGTAATGCTTCCACCTCTTGAGGCAATAAATGTCTATATCCTCCTCGGCGTAATCCTTCTAACGTCAAAAAGGCAAATTTAACCCGTTTGAGCTGTTTTACATCAGAACCAATAGCTTCAAACATACGGCGAATTTGACGATTCTTTCCCTCATGAATGGTAATTCTAAAACTGGTCAGATTTCTTTCACGCTCAAATTCCATTTCATCAATTATTGCAGGAGCTGTCATACCATCTTCCAATCGAATACCAATTCGCAGTAAATCGATTTTTTCTTGAGAAGGTCTACCAGCAACTTTAGCAATATATGTTTTATCAATTTTTCTGCTAGGATGAATTAGAGCATTGGTAAGTGCACCATCATTAGTTAGTAGCAGTAAGCCTTCCGTATTATAATCAAGTCTACCTACAGGATAAATACGCTGTGGGATATCAGTGACCAATGATGCCACCGTTTTACGATCTTGAGGATCTTTTAATGTGGTTAAGATTCCTTTTGGTTTATATAATAAAATATATACCAGTTTTTCTCCTGCAATAAGTTTACCATCCACGGCAATACGATCTTTACCGGGAATGACTTTAGTACCTAACTCAGTAACTACTTTACCATTTACCGATACCCGACCTTGCTGTATAATTTTCTCCGATTCTCTTCTGGAAGCAATTCCAGCTTGACTGATAATTTTCTGCAAACGTTCTAACATCATAAACTCCTTTTAATAATTAATCCTCAACAAATTTAGAAAAATCAATTTGTTGTTTACATAGTCTAATTTCTGTATTGCCCTGCACCTTTTTTATGCAACTACCACAAATACCTTCGCCACAGCACATAGTCGCATTATTTGTAACCACCATTGGTATATTAACACCTGCCGCTTGCATGGATCTAATAATTGCGTAATGCTGATTATCAGGACCAGCACTTACCACTAAATCAGGTTTTTGATATAACCCCTCTTTCAACATAGAGATGCCATTTTTACGTAAGGAAGGCACGATATGTACTGTTACACCTAATTCAGTTAGTTGTTCTTTTATAAAAATCTTTCCTACTTTTCCAGGAGCCAAAATCGCTGTAATTTGATTATTGTTTTTTTTCAAATTAACTGCAAGGGGCAGCGCAGGAGCTTGCCCAATACCACCAGCTACTAATATTATCTTACCATAAGTAAGATTGTCAATCCAGGGTTGACCTAAAACTCCATTCCAATAAGGCCCACGCACCACTAGTTTATCATTATTTTCTGCTATGATTCTAATTGATTTCGGTCCAATCGCTTCAATGGCTACTTCTAATTTGTTTCCTTGCACACTCATAATATTGACAGGAAAGTAAAAAAAGGCGGGATCATTAGGTCTTTTTAAAAATACAAAAGAACCAATTTTCATTAAAGGTTCTGCAAATGTATTACTCACTTGCATTTCCAGTCTATATGTATTGTTGCTAATTTGTTCTTTTACGGTAAAGGAAACCTCTTCCTCCATCCTTGTTGCAATACTTTCATCACATTGCTGTATTTTTTTATACTGCCAATGTTTTTCATATAATATACATACACCCGCCCAATTACAATTACAAGTTCCCTCTCCTTTTAAATGACTGCAAAAAGTACATTGATTTGTTTCCGCTAACAAACAAGGACAATATTTTGAATTAATATCAATACATTGGGAGATATTTCTATCCATATTTATACCTCCTTATACTAGGCAAGCGCTATAAATATCTTTAAATCCAGCTTGAGCTACTCTATCGTGTATTTCAATTCGATTAATGGAATATAAAGATAACGCCTTCATTCGCTCAAAATACACAGATCCAGAGAAGGTATACCGTATGCTTAGGCCTGCTTCTGATTTCATTTGCTCATGTACAAAAGCAATAAAATCACCAGAAGCTGTTGAGGTTGGCAATTCTAAATATTTCATATCTAAGCAGTGGCGAACCGCATTATTTCCTGCAAGTAAGCCTGTTACTACTGCTTCTGTATGCCCTACAAGAATTGCTGATTTTTCACCGCAGCAAAATAGATTGTCCAACCCCTCAACCTTCAATGAATTTGTACATGGAGCAATTCCTAAATATCGTATAGAATTTCCCATGCTACCAGCATAAGGATCTTCATAGCGCGCTTTTTCTAAACCTGGAATGCTTCTTAAATCTTCCAACGGAAAATATGGCGTCATTAATTTGGCATGCCCAGTATCTAGCAGTACTAAATTAATGGCATATTCATTTAAAGCATATTGAGTACAAGCCTTTTTACCTAATGAACTACTTTTCTGTAATCTTTCTGGTAACGGCAATACTACAACACCATCCCTGTCTAAAGAATCCTTGATTTCGATACTAAGAGATTCTTTACATAATTTACACGACCCACTCATTGCACCAAAGGATCCGTCTGATTTTCTTCCCATTAGTTCTTTTATCTCTGCCTTAGCCGTAACACTAACGCGAGGGCCAAATGATGGACAACGCATTACGCACATAGCACACCCATTACCATAGGTAAGGCAATTTCCCATAGATCCCGCAGTACCAGTTGCATCTACAAATACATCACCCTTTATTTCAATCCCACCATCTATAATCAATGTATGTATTTTTTTTCCATGTTTTAGTAGATCGACTACTCTTGTATTTGTTTTAATCTCAATTCCATAATTTTGTAGAATTTTTTTTACTAAAGGTTCCATTGTTGTTACATCATAAGTGGAAGCATGATTGTGGCCAGGAAATGAAATACCTTTATGTCTTGCATTTGCATCCATTGCAACAAAAATATCCCCGCCGCCCATTGCAATAGCTTCTTCTGCTGCAGTATGCCTTCCATTATTACGAAATATACCTCCTACTAAGCCAGTGCCCAGTAGTGAATCAGTACGCTCTAATAACAGTACTTGTGCCCCAGCTTTCGATGCTGATAGTGCTGCGGCACAACCTGCCCATCCCCCTCCAACCACGACCACTTTTAGCATAAACATCCCTCCATATCATTCTGCTATCACACTACAGTCTATTCTCACCCTTACTAAATGCCACTCGATAGGCAAATAAAAAATAGGCGATTATGAAATCAACTATCTAATTGACATTATATTGTTAGTGAGAGTATGTTTTTCTAAAATAATTAATTAAATAATTTTATACAGATATAGATAGAACCTACAAAACCAATTAAATCGCCTAATAAACCTACAAATACAGAATAGCGCGGTTTCGTTATACCAATAGCCCCAAAATATACTGTTAAAATATAAAAAGTTGTATCCGTACTTCCTAAAACAGTAGAAGCAATACGTCCAAGCATAGAATCAGGTCCATGTGTGTTTAATATTTCCGTGGTTATCCCTAAAGCTCCTGTACCTGATAAAGGACGCATAATCGCTAAAGGCACCAATTCTGCTGGTACGCCATAAAACTCTAATATTGGCTTTAGGCCATCAACCCATACATCCATCGCCCCTGATAACCGAAAGATGTTTATAGCTACCATCATCGCCACCAAAAATGGCATAATACGAATAGCAGTATGGAATCCTTCTGATGCCCCTTCGACAAAAGCTTCATATACCTTAACACGGCGAAAATAGCCAACGATAGGAACCAGAAGTAAAATAATAGGTATTACCCAAAGAGATAACCACTCGGTAAGCAGGCTAAACATATTGTTTACCTCCTCACACGAATCTGATAATACATTCGGCAAAGACGATCTGCGATGATCACACTCATTGTGGCTCCCAAACTTACAATTAGGGTAGCACCAACAATTTCGGCAGGATTGGTTGATCCAGCAGCGGATCGAATTGCAATAATAGTCGCAGGCACCAACGTAAATCCAGCTGTACATAATGCTAATAGCGTACACATTGCATCAGAAGCTTTTTCTTTTTCTTTATTAATGCTCTGCAATTCTTGCATCGCTTTTATACCAAGAGGAGTTACTGCATTTCCCAAACCCAGCATATTTGCACTAAGAACCATGATGATTGCTCCCATAGCAGGATGATTTTTAGGTACACTCGGAAATAAGAAACAAATTAGTGGACTTAATATTCTTGAAAAAAATCGTATGATACCTGCTAATTCAGCAATTTTCATAACCCCCAACCACAAACACATAACTCCAATTAACTTAAATGATAGGCCTACAGCTCCTTCGGCAGCACTAATTGCTCCTTGGGTTACCACTTCTATTCTTCCCTGCCAGCCGGCATAGAGTATACCCGTTACCATTAAAAATAACCAGATTAAATTAATCATATACACACCCCCTTTTTGAGGGTATGTTGTATGTCTTATCACTAGAACAAATACATGCCAATTTTAAAAAAGAAAAAAGTGAGAACTTAGTCTCACTTTTAAGCAAAATTTTTAAGAAAAAACGTTACAATATTCCAAGCTGAAGCAACTAATGTACCAAAAAAAGATTTTCGCTCAACATTCTCGTCTGCTACTAAATCAACCGCAGCCACTTCAGTGTTATTATAGAAAACTCTTGCCACACCCAATTTCTGTCCTTTTATTATCGGTGCTTCTAAAATCATTGGAGCATCAATGACTGTACTAAATTCATCGTTATCTTTCTTTGAAACTGGAAGGATAATGCTTGTATTTGCAACTAATTTCAGAAGTTCAGATTTACCATTTGCTACCCTCGTGGTTTTTAATATATCACCTTGACTAAATACTGTTTCTGCCTTTAACTGACTAAATGCAAAATCTAATAGAGTTTTTGAATCATCCCACATGGCTTCACTATCTAAAACCACCGCAATAAGTTGTATATTATCGCGTTTTGCGCCTGAAACCAAGCAACGGCCAGCAGCATCTGTATAACCTGTTTTTACACCATTGCCCCCTTCATAAAACCAAAGCATTTTATTTTCATTATACAAATCACGAATATCTCCCTTGACAGTAGGAGGAAGGATTTTACGTTCTGTGCTCACAATTTGTGTAAACAATGGGTTTTTATAACCATATGCCGCAATTTTAGCTAGATCATAAGCAGTAGTGTAGTGGTTAGGATCAGGTAAACCGCTAGAGTTAGTAAAGTTAGTATCCATGGCACCAATAGCACGTGCTTTTTCTGTCATTAATTCAGCAAATTTCTGTACACTTCCTGATATATGTTCAGCGACAGCTACGGTAGCATCATTACCTGAGACAAGCATAATGCCATATAATAAATCAGTCATCGTCATCTGCTCTCCCTGTGTTAACCACAAAGATGAGCCTTCTGTACTCGCCGCATTAGGACTTGCAGTAATTATATCATCAAGGTTACCATACTCAAGAGCCACAATTAAACTCATCATTTTGGTTGTACTCGCAGGGTAGCGTCGTTCTTTGGCTGCTTTACTGTAGATAACTTTTCCTGTAGCTGCATCCATTACAATAGCTGATTTTGCTGTGACATTTGGATAATTGGCCGTTGCAAAAACTGTACTTGTTGTTATAAAAAACATTAAAACAACTATCGCTATGCCAATCTTCTTTTTTTTAATCATGACTAATTTTCCCTTTCTTAGGTGTGCTGGTTTAGACCGATACCTTTATATTATAACGATCTTCTGACAACTCGTCAAAATAAAGATACATTATTACAAGTAGTACCGGAAATAATACTCCTAGGGAGCATAGAAAACGTAGCAATAAGCTATGATTTACTAATCTGCTTCCTATCCTATTAAATCTTAGGAGGTGAAGTTGTATGGAATCATTAGATATAGCAACAACGCTGCGTAATACTTTAACGCACAAACAAGAGCTGGTACGGGATTATCAAAGTTTTGCTAAACAAATCAATAACGCTAACGTTTCTAAAATGTATAGTCATTTTGCTGAGGCAGAAGCATTGCAAGCTACTCAAATAAAAGAGCAGCTAGACCAATTACATTAACCCAATATTAACATTATATGTAAAAAGCCGCACAATTATGTGCGGCTTTAACATACCGTGTAAGTATAACACTCTCTTCTTTTATTAGTATCTTTTGATTCAACAATTTTTTCATACCTAACTATTCTGGGTTTCAGCTGTTTTTGCCAGCTCATCCATATCGTCAGCTGTATCCTTTTTATTGCCGTCTAACATATCTTGAAGCTTACTTAAGACTTTAGGTACTAAATCTATTATTCTATCGTAAATTAGTTTTCCCTCTACTGGCATAAAACGAACACCATGCACAGGCGAACACACTAAAAAACCTACTGGTTTGACACTCACACCTGCACCGCTGCCGCCACCAAAAGCATAATTTTTTTGGGATTGCCCCTGATCTATTTCATCAGGTTGACAATTGCCCCCGCCTGCCGCAAAGCCAAAGGATACTCGTGAAATGGGCAGGATCACAGTACCATCAGGAGTTTCAACTGCATCTCCAACAATTGTATTCACATCTACCATATCTTTAATACTTTCCATAGCCGTTTTCATTAAACCTTGAATTGGATGGTCAGACACTTTCTATTTCCCCTTTGCTATTTAATGTTATATATACTTCTGAATGCTTTTATAACATTGCCAAGTCTTATACTGAATATACATTGAAAGTCTATCTCAAATTGATTAGATCCAAAAATTGGCTTAACCTCAATATCTAATGTCCCAATTGAAAAAATTCTTCTTTTAAATTGATTCATTAACAATGTCTTAAAAGCCCATAATAATCCGACTAGAGCACCTGTCAAAGCTGCATCTTCTGACCCAAACTTTGTTTTCCAATACAGTTTTTCACAAACTACCAATTTCAATATTTTTTCAATTATTTTACAATATTTTTTTGTATAATGATGAAACTTTTGAATGATATGTTTTATTTTTTGAGGGTGTTCCTTAATTAGCTGATCTGTTTTTTTTATCATTTTTTCATTTCTAAGTGAATCGGTCTTTTCCTGACTGACTGCAGTCCTTACGGTAGATTCCAACTTAAACTCATCTGATTTTTCTACAATTCTAACCATAGGAACTTGCATCGTATAGGAGATTAGCTTTTTTAATGCATAAACATTTACTGCTACATAATCGTTCCCGTCATTTCGTTTATATGTTACTTCTATATAAATCTTGCTCAAAAAAATTAGAAAAACGATTATTGACGCTGCCACGATAAACGTTAATCCAAATTCCATAGTACTGCCTCTTTTTATCATTTATTTCTCTTACTATATTGTATTGTTAGCCTAATGACCTCAATCTATACAAAAAAAGCAGCCCTAAGGCTGCATATTATTGGAGATGTTCAGCTAAAGGAGGTAAGTCCTGCAGCCCATTCAGACCAAAACATTTCAAGAAATTTTCAGTTGTTCCATACAAAATCGGTCGTCCAATCGTCTCTTTTCGTCCAATTTCCTTAATCATTTGTCGCTCACTTAGTGTAGTAAGAACCCGATCAATTTTCACACCACGAATATTTTCAATTTCAATCTTTGTAATTGGCTGCTTAAAAGCAATAATCGATAATGTTTCCATCGCGGCAACAGACAATTTATTATCCTGAACTTGTCCTAATTTTTCTAAAGTTGTTGATAATTCAGGTTTAGTACATAACTGATAACCAGCAGCAACTTTTATAATCGTCAGTCCCCGATGCTCTTCAGCCATATCCTGGATCAATTCCTCTATTAATGATAGAATGTGCTCTTCAGGTATCTCAAGGATTTGAGCTATTTTATGTATTGTAATAGGGTCTCCGCTAACAAAAAGTAAAGCTTCTATATGTTTCTTATACTTTAAATAAAACATTTTGTTATTCACTCTTTCAATGTAATGTAAATCGTCGAAAACCGCCCTTGCTGGGAAATGAGCACTCTTTGCAATTTTACCAATTCTAATAATGCTAAGAAAGCTGCTATTACTTCAGATTTGGTACCCTTGCGAATTAACGTCTGATGAAACTCAATTGTACCTTTATATTTATATAATAGGTGAATAATATCATACATCTTATCTTGGATACTAAATTCTTCACGAGACACTAATTCGTAATCATCAATACTACTTTCCCATACGGCTGCAAAAGCTACCACTAAATCATTAATATTTAACCCAGATGGCAATGGAATCTTTATAGGAAATTCTTCTGGCAAACGAGTAAAAAAATGTTCTCTTTGCTTTAGAATCGCTTCCATTACCACCGACATATCCTTAAATTTTCGATACTCTAACAGCCTATCAACCAATTCCTGCCGAGGATCTTCTTCCTCCGTTAATTCTACAATTTGCGAAGGACGCGGCAACAACATCCGAGACTTTATCTGCAATAAAGTTGCTGCCATGAGTAAGAACCCACTGGCAATATCAATGTTAAACTCCTCTAATGCTTTAAGATAGGTTATGTATTGTTCTGTTACCACTGCAATCGGTATATCATAAATATCAATTTGATTTTTTTCAATTAGATGCATTAATAAATCCATAGGGCCTTCAAAAATTTCTAATTTAATTTTATAATCTGGCATATTTAAGCAAGATTCATAGCTTGGCGAACTTCGTCCATTGTCTTGGCAGCAACGGTTCTTGCTCTTTCACCACCAAACACTAAAATTTCTTTAACCCGCCCTGGATTTTTTTCCAGTTCCTGACGACGAACATGTATATCAGCTAAGCTATTAACCATTTTTTCTGCTAAACATTTCTTGCAATCGACGCAGCCAATCATTGCCTGACGACAGGACTGAGCAATCTCACTAGATTGTTCTATATTAAAAGTTTTATGAAATGTATACACTGTACATACATCAGGATTACCTAAATCGGTGCGCTTGACCCGATTTGGGTCTGTTATCATTAGACGAATTCTGGCTCGAAGTTCATCTGGACTCGCAGCAAAAGGAATTTCATTCCCATAGGATTTGCTCATCTTTCTGCCATCAATACCAGGTAATATAGCAGCTTTACTTAAACTTGGTTTTGGTTCAGGAAATATAGGTTGATATAAATTATTAAACCTTCTTACAATTTCCCGTGATAATTCTAAATGCGGAAGTTGATCTTCCCCTACGGGAATGGTGTCAGCTTTATATAAAATAATATCAGCTGTCATTAACTCTGGATATCCTAAAAAACCATAGGTATTAATATCCTTGCCTTGAATTCCTAATTGCTGCAATTTATCTTTATAAGTTGGTACGCGCTCTAACCAAGATAATGGGGTCATCATTGATAATAATAAATGTAACTCTGCATGTTCTTTTACATGAGATTGTACAAAAATAACATTCCTTTCTGGATCTAAACCGGCACTTAACCAATCTAAGGCCATTTCATGAATGCGTTCGGGTATTTTGCTAGTATCTTCATAAGAAGATGTAAGTGCATGCCAATCTACTATACTAAAAAAGCATTCATATTCATGCTGTAATTTTACCCAATTTTCCAAAGCCCCCATATAATTTCCTAAATGGAATTTACCTGATGGCTGCATGCCGCTAAAAATTCGTCCTTTGGTCATTCTTAACTTTCCTCCTGATTAAAAAAATATCTTCACGATTTGATTAATAAAAAAACTAATAGCATTATAAAAAGGTGTTATAAAAACACGAATTACATTAAAATAAACTAATGCTAATAAAATAAATGGTGCATACGGTTCAATTTTTTCTAACATATATGCTTGACGTGCTGGCAATATATTCATCAAAACCTTTGAACCATCCAAAGGAGGCAATGGAATCATATTAAATACTGCAAAGATTATATTATAGCTATATGTGAAGTTTAATACCATAGCTAATCCAGTGGATAACATCTGCATCTTAGCTAAAATAGCATAAAGAATCGCAGCCATCAAAGCCATAATTACATTTGAAACTGGTCCTGCTATAGCAACTAATAGAGTTCCCTTTCGCCAATTATCAAAATTATTAGGATTAATTGGCACAGGCTTAGCCCAACCAAACTTAAACAACCATAACATAATTAGCCCAAAAGGATCAAGATGAGAAATTGGATTTAATGTTAATCGTCCCATCATTTTAGGAGTATTATCTCCCATCCAAACCGCCACTCTGGCATGAGCATATTCATGAATGGTTAATGCAATAAGCAATGCCGGAATTCTAAATATCATATTTTCATCAAAACCAAACACTAGTGGTCCTCCTTAAGCTAATATCATTGACCGTAAAAAAGCAAATTGTAACCTCATTATACTAGAAAATTTTAGCTAAAGCAAAATATTAACCAAATAAAGAGGTTTTAACTAGATCAAATTTAAGTTGCTCACGATATTGTATTAGATATGAAGTGTTATTTTATTATATTTCCAGAATAAATAAGTTGCTACTAGCAGATGCTATTATCAAAAGGAGGAGCAATATTGGCATATTCAAACTATTCAAATTTAAAGCTAGTTAGTGTAATTAGCCTTACCCTATTAGTAAGTGGTTGCATGTTTACTCCATTAAAAAAACCTGAAATAGGACCTGCTGGCAGTCCTGTAGAAACAAAGCCAAATCCACCTATTAGCCAACGATTCGAATCGCCACCTAAGGAACTCTATGATTTGGAAGCTACTGCTGGCGTCATTTTTCAAGGAATAAATAAAAAAGACTGGGTACAAGCAGAGCGTGGTATTGCCACATTGCAAACCCTATGGCCACAAATTAAAGATTTAGCTGGCAATAAAAAAGGACTTAAAGATGCCGATGAAGCACTCACAACATTAGAAACAGATATCAATAACCAAAGCAGTCTCGCTTCCTATGAAAGTCTTATTAAATTTATGGCAAGTATTAGTAATGTAGGAAAATCATATAAATTATCTCCTCTATCGGATATTGTCGCAATTGGCAACACCATTCGCAATGTTAGCTTCTATGTGCAAGAAAAAGACTGGGGTAAAGCAAAAACAAAAATGAAAGAGTTGGAAGGAGCTTGGGGACAAGCTAAACCGAGTATGGAAAAAGTCGGTATCCTCAGTGAAATAACAAAAACCCATTCGGCTGTCAAGCAACTGAAAGATGCTGTCGAATCAGAAAATAAAGGAGCAGCTGAAGAGCAAATAGCCAATATTAATGAAAGTATGGGATTCATAAGAGAGTACTACCATGGTAAATAATAAATCCTCGCATCTGCGAGGATTTATTATTTACCATTCTTATTTTCTTCATCTTCATTGTCTAAACGGTCTTTATCTTGCGGCTTTAATGCAGCAGGACGTAATATTTTGCTCGGTAACGGCAAACGTAATACTACGTCTTTCATACCTCCA
>JBEQCC010000028.1:0-11749 GCA_041639455.1 Pelosinus sp.
CCGATCTATGCAGCATGCGCTAAACGGTTAGAATTACCAATAACAAAAGTTTCAAAAATGTATTTAGGATTTAATATTGCCATTGATTCTTCTGCTGGATTTTGATTTAAGGAAAAATTTTGGTCAGATTCAGAAGATGGTTTATAGATATGAGGTTGTTTGGCTGTAGACATACTCGTTTGCACAAAATCAGGTTTTTTGTCGATTTCCGGTTCTAATAGCAGCTGGGATGGGGTAATTGCCGGAGTTATTTCTTGCGATACAGGAGGCGTAGCTGTTTCATCATCTATATCTAAATTAATAAACATTATCGCTAAGGGTTTATTCGTAATATATTGGACTGTAGATGAAATGATAGGAAGATAACGGGATTCAAGCCATTCTTTAATGATTTGTTTGGGAGTTCCAATTTCTAATGTGGTATCGGTTAGTTTTAGGGGGATGGTGGGTTTTAGCCAAGTATCAATCATTAGCTTTGATAATTCTTGTTCTAATTTTTTTAATACCTGTTCCCATACGATTGTTGCTTGTAGGGTATCGTCCATACATTCAATCCTTTCTGTGCTCTACAAATAATATAAAAAGTAAAATGAAAATGTTTTTATTAAACATAAAATAAAGACTCCAAGGTAAGGGGATTATTGGAATTATAATCGTCTATCAACAAATTTAATTAACAGCCTAATAAGTTATCCACATACTTATTAACAGATGTGAATAACTTATTTTGAAAAAGAAGGGTTTTAACGAAAAAAAAATACAACAGCAAAATAAAAAGTATTTCGCAGTCTTGTATTCATCAAGTATAATAGAGTTATTAAGTGGTGTGGATAAAAGTGTGCATAAAGCTATGTTTTTGTGAATAACTGTTACTTTATGTAGATAAAATTGAGATTAGAAAGAATATGTGGATATCTTGCTATGTTTTATATTATCAAAAACTATATAAGTTATCAACAAATTTTTATCAAATAGGACCTTTTATCTACAAAATTATCCACAATACTCAGAAACTATCAACAAGTATATTTCTTGACACTGAGGCCTTGGCTAGTCTATAATCTTTAGTGTTAAAATATAGGCATTTTAACGTGATATTTTTGGTATTTTAGCAAGGAGGTGTAAATAAATGAAACGTACTTATCAACCAAATAACTTATGGAAAAAAAGAACCCATGGTTTCCGTGAACGTATGAAAACCAGAGGTGGTCAATTAGTCCTAAAAAGAAGACGTGCTAGAAGCAGAAAGAAGTTATCTGCGTAGTAGGGCGCCAGAACAGGCCTATTTTCCATATGGCGGGATGATAAACTGTGATATATAAGTTATCTAAGCAAGGGATTCTACACAAAAATAAAAATTTCCAAGCTGTATATAAAGCCGGCAAATCATATGCGAATCGAATGATAGTACTTTACGTGCTATCTACTAATGGTGGTGTTCGTCGAGTAGGATTTGCTGCAGGTAAAAGGTTGGGTGGTGCGGTAGTACGCAATCGTGTAAAACGTCTTTTGCGGGACTCCTATCGTTTAAATCAGCATAAGTTAATTAATGGAATTGATTTGCTATTAGTTGGCAGACAAGCTGCAGTAAGCTCAAATTCTATAGCTGTTGGTAAAGCGTTTATTCATTTGTGTGAAAAGGCAAAAATTTTGGCTAAGTAGGTAGTTGATAATGAAAAAAATAGCTATAATGATGATTAAAGGTTATCGTTTATTTATTTCACCGCTCAAACCGCCTACTTGCCGTTTTGTGCCGACTTGTTCGGAGTATGCATTACAGGCAATTGAGAAATATGGGATTTTCCGTGGGAGTATTATGGCTGTGTGGCGCATTTTGCGCTGTCATCCCTTTCATCCTGGCGGGTATGATCCTGTTTGAGATATAAGATTCGATTCAAGGTTACAATTAATTTTGTTACAAATTAATATTGAGGACGTGAGATATTGGCTCTGTTTGATTCGGCTATTGCATTATTGCAGCATATATTAACTTTTTTCTATGATATGACAGCTAGCATTGGTATACCTGATTATGGTATAGCTATTATTTTGGTAACGTTGATCATCAAGTTGCTATTATATCCTTTAACTGTAAAACAAGTTAAAGGTATGAAGGCTATGCAAGATTTACAACCTAAAATGAAAAATTTACAAGAAAAATACAAAGGAAATCCTGAAAAATTAAAAAAGGAAATGGCACTTTTATATAAAGAGTCAGGGGTCAATCCTTTATCAGGCTGTTTACCTCTATTGGTTCAGATGCCTATACTTATGGGAATTTTCTTTGCTATTCGTGATTATCAATATGCACAAATACCTAGTTTTTTATGGATTGCTAATTTGTCTCAACCTGATCCCTTGTATATTTTACCTGTATTATCAGCAGCTACTACTTATGTTCAACAAAAACAGACAAGCAGTGATATGAATCAACAGGCAAAAATGATGATGACTTTTATGCCATTGTTTATTGGCTATATTAGTATTACATTTCCTGCTGGACTTGTATTATACTGGGTAATGAGTAATGTATTCCAAATTGCTCAACAGTGGTGGATGTACCGTGGTGAAGCTCAAAAATAAGGAGGCTAATTAACACGATGACTTCTGTGGATATGACAGGTAAAACCGTTGAAGAAGCGGTACGACTGGCTTTAAATGAACTTCAAGTTGGAGAAGACCGCATTGAGTATGAAGTGTTAGAAGCGCCCAGTAAAGGTTTATTTGGCTTTATTGGCAGTAAGCCTGCTAAAGTGAGAGTGACTATTAAGCCAATTGATCCGGTACAAGTCGCTCATGAATTTTTGAAAACTGTTTTTGACTTAATGAAATTAGAGGTACAGATTGAAAGAGTAGGAAAAGAGGATTCTATTAATTTTAATATTAGAGGTAATGATTTAGGCATATTGATCGGTAAACATGGTCAGACTTTAGATGCGTTGCAATATTTGACTAATTTGACAGCAAATCGTGATATTGACGGTAAGGTGCGTATCGTTCTTGACGTAGAAGATTATCGTCAGCGTCGCACGGATACGTTGAATCGTTTGGCTGCTCGTTTGGCTGATTCTGTAAAACGTCGTGGAGAAAAAGTAGTGTTGGAACCGATGAGTCCTAACGAACGCAAAATTATTCATATGGCTCTTCAAGATGATCAGCGAATTATTACTTACAGTGAAGGGGAAGAACCCTATCGCAAAATTGTGATTGCGTTAAAAAGATAGATAGTTTACATATTCAGAAACCCAGTAATAATTAATTATTACTGGGTTTTACTACTAAAGAGTAGCCGTATATATTAAATGTTTACCATAGATAAATATTCCCAGGAGAATAGGTAAAAATAGTAATTGTATAGTATACTTTTGAAAAACCTCATATTTTGCCTGCTTACGGCTATATTATGGTTGTTTTTCCGAGAGTATATGGATACAAAATAAGGAGGAATAAAAGTGTTTGCAGAGGATACGATTAGTACAATCGCTACTGCTCCAGGTGAAGGAGCAATTGGCATTATACGTATGAGTGGTTCCTTGACAATAAAGATAGCGGAAACATTTTTCCGTGGAATAAATGGGAAGAGTGCAAGACAGATCGCATCCCAGCAAGTGGTATATGGGCATATTATAGATCCAGATAATGGCTTGGTTATTGATGAGGTTTTATTACTTGTTATGCATGGCCCTAAATCGTATACGCGAGAAGATGTTGTGGAAATTCATTGCCATGGCGGTCCTGTGCCGATGAAGAAAATTCTGGCACTTACACTGCAGTATGGTGCACGATTATCTGAACCTGGTGAATTTACAAAGCGGGCCTTTTTAAATGGCAGACTGGATTTATCTCAAGCAGAAGCCGTTATGGATATCATTAGAGCGAAAACAGATGCTTCTCTTCGTATGGCTGTGGGACATTTATCAGGGGCCTTATCAGACCAGATACGCAAAATGAGATATGAAATTTTACGTATGATTGCCAATTTAGAAGCGACCATTGATTTTCCAGAAGAAGATATTGAGGTCTTAGCCGCTCAGGATGTTAGAGCAGCAGTAGTGCTCTTATTGGCAGACATAAATCATTTATTGCTGACAAAAGAGACGGGACGGATATTGCGTGAAGGATTAGAAACTGTAATTCTTGGTAAACCCAATGTGGGTAAATCTAGTTTGTTAAATGCTTTATTGCAAGAAAAAAGAGCGATTGTAACAGATATTCCAGGAACAACTCGTGATGTGATTGAAGAATTCGTGAACTTATCGGGTGTTCCTTTAAAAATTGTGGATACTGCTGGTATTAGAGAAACCTCTGATATTATTGAACAAATGGGTGTGGAAAAGACGAAAGAATTTGTTGTGACAGCGGATTTAATTTTGTTATTATTAGATGCTTCCTTGCCATTATCAGCAGAAGATAGAGAAGTACTAACTATGCTTTCCGGTAAACAGGCAATTGTCTTAGTTAATAAAACAGATTTGCCAATACTTTTAAATTTGGATGAGGTATACACCTATATAGCAGATACAAAAGTATTAAAGATATCGGTAATGGAAGGCACTGGTTTACCAGAACTAGAGCAGATGATTGTGGATATGGTGTACGGTGGTCAAATAGCTCAAAAAGAGGGAGCGTTTCTCACTAATTTGCGTCAAGCTAATTTATTAGAGCAAGCAAAATATCATTTAGAAGCGACTATTGTGACAATTGATGAAGGAATGCCATCGGATTGTATTGTGATTGATTTAAAAGAGAGTTGGGACAAGCTAGGGGAGATTACAGGAGATACAGTGGGGGAAGATATTATTGATCAAATTTTTACTCAATTTTGTATCGGTAAATAGAGGAGTGGCAAATGGTGTTTATTGCAGGCGAATATGATGTAATTGTGATTGGTTCTGGTCATTCTGGATGCGAAGCAGCATTAGCGGCTGCCCGTATGGGCTGTCAAACGCTGTTAACGACGATTAATTTAGATAATATTGCTTTTATGCCATGTAATCCTTCCGTCGGTGGTCCGGCTAAAGGGCATTTGGTAAGAGAATTAGATGCATTAGGCGGGCAAATGGGGATTAATGCAGATAAAGCCAGCCTTCAAATGAGAATGCTAAATACAGGAAAAGGACCAGCTGTACATGCATTAAGGGCACAGGCTGATAAAGATTTATACCATATCACAATGAAAGACACAGTTGAAAATCAGCCTAATTTAGATGTGAAACAGGTGTTGGTAGAAAGGATACTGTCGAAGGATCAGAAGGTATATGGAATTGAAGTGGAAACCGGAGAAATTTATTATACGAAAAGTATAATATTAGCGACAGGGACCTATTTAGGTGGAAAAATTATCATAGGGGAACTCGCTTATAAAGGCGGCCCCAATGGCCAGCGAGCTGCTGAAAATTTAACATCTTCCTTAAAAGAATTAAATATTCGTATCATGCGTTTTAAGACAGGTACCCCGGCAAGGGTAGATAAACGTTCTTTGGATTTTTCTAAGATGGTTGAGCAGCCAGGTGATGAAGAGGTTCATAATTTTTCATTTTTAAGTGAAATTACGACTAGAACGCAACTGCCCTGTTGGTTGACATATACCAATGAAAAGACTCATGAAATTATACGAAATAATCTATATCGTGCTCCTATGTATACAGGAATTGTAGAGGGGGTAGGACCACGATATTGTCCATCTATCGAATCAAAAATTGTAAGATTTGCCGATAAAAATGCACATCAATTATTTATAGAGCCGGAAGGGCATCATACCAATGAAATGTATGTGCAAGGCATGTCTACAAGCCTGCCAATTGATGTACAATATGAATTCTTGCGAACCATTGCCGGTATGGAGAATGTAAAAATTATGCGTCCGGGTTATGCGATTGATTACGATTGTATTGATTCTACCCAGCTTAAGCCAACTTTAGAGTTTAAAACGATTCAAGGATTGTTTTCAGCAGGTCAAATCAATGGTACATCAGGTTATGAAGAAGCAGCAGCCCAAGGCTTAGTAGCTGGCATCAATGCCGCCCTATTGGTTAAAGGTGAAAAACCGCTGATTTTGTCTCGTTCAGATGGATATATTGGGGTGCTGATTGATGATTTGGTTACAAAAGGAACCAACGAGCCCTATCGCATTATGACCTCCCGAGCTGAATTCCGCCTTATTTTGCGTCAGGACAACGCGGACTTGCGTCTAACGGAAATTGGACGCAAAATTGGTTTAGTCAGCGATGAACGATATACTAAATTTGTTTGTAAACGTGATTCCATTGAAGAAAGTTTAAAACTGCTGCGCAGTGTAATGATTACCCCCACACCTGAAATACAGGAAAAGATGCAAGCTATGGGAACAGTAGAATTGCGTACAGGTATTTTGCTATATGATTTATTGCGGAGAACGGAAATTAACTATAACTTGATTTCTGAACATTTTGATATACCTCTCTTGGATTCGGCGGTACAGCAGCAAGTAGAAATTTCTGCTAAATATGAAGGTTATATTAGCAAACAACTTGAACAAGTAGAGCGGGCGGCCAGATTAGATGAGAAGTTATTGCCTGAGGATATTGATTATATGCAGCTAAACGGCTTAGCTGTGGAAGCTAGAGAAAAATTGAATGAAATTCGCCCGTTATCCATAGGACAAGCAGGACGTATTTCCGGTGTTTCTCCTGCCGATATTTCGATATTGATGATTTATATGGAACAAAGGCGTAGGAGGGATGAAACAATTGATCTTTCGTGAGGTGTTAATAAAGGCTGCGGCGGAATATTCTTTATCCTTAACAGAAGAACAGTTAAGGCGATTTTCCCAGTATTTTGAATTATTAATAGAATGGAATCAAAAAATCAATTTGACAGCGATTACAGATCCAAATGAAGTGGCAGTCAAACACATGATTGATTCTTTATCTTGTTATGATAAGATTATTTTTAAAAATAGAGCAAAAATAATTGATGTAGGTACTGGAGCTGGTTTTCCCGGATTGCCTCTTAAGATTTATCGTCCTGATTTAAAACTGACGTTATTTGATTCTTTAAATAAAAGAATTTTATTTTTAAAAGAAGTAGCTGAAAAATTAGAAATACGGGATATTGAATTTATGCACAGTCGAGCTGAAGATGGTGGGAAAAATAAACAATTTCGTGAGGCATATGATATTGCTGTGTCCAGGGCAGTAGCAAGATTGAGTATACTCTCTGAATTATGCCTGCCATTTGTGGCCGTAGGAGGGTTTTTTATTGCCCTTAAGGGATCGCAGTACAGTCAAGAAATAAAAGAGTCTACAAGCGCTCTTAGAGTGCTTGGCGGCGAAATCGAGAAAATTGAGAATATTAAGCTGCCAGGTCTTGATGATGTGAGAGCTGTCGTATATATTCGAAAAATAAAAAAAACGTTACCAGCGTATCCTAGGCGGCCGGGCATTGTAGAAAAAAATCCATTATAATACAGTCATGTTAAAAGGAACTTGTGTGGAAATGCCGAATATTACCTTATTGACAAGGCTATTTTAGGTAAGGCGGTGTACAGATGAAAAATTTAGCCAGATTATTAGGCCTGACTTCAGAAAGTCGGGAAATTGCTAAAGAGGCTAAAGAGCAAACCAATATTGCAAGGGATATAGATAATAGGCAGGATGATAGCAGTTTAAGCACGATGGAGAATGGAATGAATGAAGGCAATGTACAGTATGTACAAATTACTGAAATTGTTCCCAATCCATTTCAGCCAAGAAAAATATTTAGTCAAGAATCTTTACAAGAATTGGCATCATCTATTGAGGAATATGGTATTATACAACCCTTAATTGTGCGTCTTATTCCTGATGGTTTTGAATTAGTAGCGGGAGAACGTCGTCTGCGCGCTTCAAAGTTAGCAGGCTTAAGCCAGGTACCTGTAATTATAAAAGAGTTTACTGATAAAGAAATGGCTGAATTAGCTATGATTGAGAACTTACAGAGAGAAGATTTACATTTCTTAGAAGAGGCAGAAGGCTTTCAGCAATTAATTACAAGTTTTGCTTTCACCCAAGAGGAACTTGCTAAACGTATGGGGAAGAATCAATCTACCATTGCGAATAAATTGCGATTATTAAAACTGATACCTGAGGTTCGTGGGGTAATCGCAAGGGAAAAGTTAACTGAACGACATGCTCGCTCGTTACTAAAGTTAGACGATTCTAG
Organism: Pelosinus sp.; assembly: GCA_041639455.1. Taxonomy (GTDB): domain Bacteria; phylum Bacillota; class Negativicutes; order DSM-13327; family DSM-13327; genus Pelosinus. Next base: position 8,182 of record JBEQCC010000028.1, read on the forward strand.
ATTGCAATTAGAAGTATTGGAAATGATCAGTGAAAAGAAGTTAAATGTGCGAGAGACAGAAGAGCTTATTGAAGAGTTTTTAGAAGATATCGCCAAACAAGTAGAGGCTAAAAATACTCCTAAACGCAATGTTGTAAAAGTGATTCGCGATGTACGAATTTTTATTAATACCATTAACAATGTAGTAGGGGAAATGAAAAAAACAGGTCTTAAAATTAAGGTAAAACAAGAGCAAGATGAGGAATTTATTCATATTAATTTACGCATTCCGAAGAAAAAATAAAGTCAGTATGATAAAACGAGTTATAATGTATTCTTTTTTAATACATTATAACTCGTTTTATTTTTGTATCAGAAGGTATGGAATTAGGGTTGCCACTTTCCGTCCAGTTAATTGGTATCATAGGATCGTTGAGATCAAGTTCAAATAGCATTTTCGTACTTTTAACTAGAAGGTACAAGGAATGGTCAATGACTCGTATCTCACTTATCGGGTATTGATTTCGTATATCACCAACCGTAGAGCGAAGGGTAACATTTTTATCAGTTGTGAACCTGGAATCATAGACGCTTATGATCGATACTAATTGCGATTCCCCTCTTGAAAGCTCTAATACTAAGGAGGGATCACTGCTATTTTTTAAATAGATATTTGCAATGGTTTTCTTGCTGCCATCAATATACGTTTCATTAAGAGTAAGAGTTGGATATAATTTCTTGACATCTTCCAAAGGCATGCCAATTGGTATCAGGCCTGCTTTGCTGACGGTCATTCGAACCTCATCGGGGATCGTAGAAGAGAAAGTTTGAGGTGCTTTTTTAGTTTGAGATGTTGGAGCATCTGGTATATTTTCTTTTCGTACTACAGCAGGAAGTGTAGGATCGGCACCAGCACTTCTGAGGATTTCGGCAATTTTTGCTTCTTGTTTAGAGTAGGCTTCCATAAGTGCAGTTCGTCCGTTTTTGTCTTGCGTATTAGGATTTGCTCCTGCCTCTAGTAACAGAGTCGTAATTTTTTCCGTTCCCATTGCAGCAGCATACATTAAAGGGGTCTTGCCAAATCTGTCTTGTACGTTAACAATAGCCTGCTTTTCTAGCAGCAGCTTAACCATCTCGGGCCTTTTATAAAAAGAGGCCGCTGTTAAAGCTGTCCATCCATCTGTGTTTCGCGTTGTATTAATGTCCATACCTGCATCAAGAAAAGCGAGTACAATTGCTTTATCACCACGTCCTGCATAAGTAATAAGATTTTTTCCTTCAAAAGTAATCCCTTGCTGGACTATTTTATCAAGAGGAAGAGGTGCTTGTGCTTCTACTATCTGCTGTCCTTTTTGATAGCCAAAGTATCCTCCCCCTAGGCTACATATGCACAATAGTAAAAGAACAGTAATTAATTTTCTTTTTATTTGCGACTCTTGTAATAGCTGTGTTAAAAAAGATAGCTTTTCAGTGGAAGGTATTTCTTGAGAAGGATTTTCTTCAGTTGTCGATAACTGGTTAATTTCACTGTTAGCAGAAGCTGATTCTGGAGCGAATAATTCTTTATTAGCAACAGCCAGTAGTTCATCAATCGCTGCTTCACTCATTATTCCCTCTTTATCCATTGTTTTTTACCACCTATCATTTAATAATCTATGTAAAAATTGACATATTTATATAAAATTCCATATAATTTGTCATAAATCCTGCCTTTATGATAAAAAAATTAACTTGTATGAGAATGGCGCAAGTTTCATACAAGTTAATTTATCAAGATGGGAATAGGAGTGTCCGTTAATGTGCTTTATCGGCCATAAAATTTTTGGCAATTGTCACAGCATCGACACCATTCGCTGCATAAGAATCGGCATTTGCTTTATTTGCATATTCTTGAGTTAACACAGCTCCGCCAACGATGGTTTGTGCAGAACATCCTGCGGCTTTTAACGCTGCAATAGTATTGTCAATTTGCGGCATCGTTGTCGTCATAAGGGCGCATAGGCCTACAATATCAGCTTTATGCTCTAGAGCTTTTTCCACAATTTTTTCGGGTGAAATATCTTTTCCTAAGTCAATTACGGTAAAACCGTTATTTTCTAGTAAGGCAGCCACAATATTTTTCCCTAAATCGTGAATATCACCTTTGACAGTAGCTAGGATGATAGTACCTAGGCTTGTTGTTGTGTGAGTCGGCAGTTCTTTTTTTATTGTAAGGAAGGCGGCACGCATGCTTTCGGCAGCTAACAATACTTGGGGGAGAAAACATTGTCCATTGCCAAAAGCGATACCAACTTTATTCATAGCCGTTGTTAATGCTTGCTCACTAATCTCAATGGAACCATATCCTTCTCTTAATGCCTGCTCTACTAAAGGAACAACCGCTTCTTTTTCTCCAGATACAATGGCAAGATGGATTTGTTCGATAACGTTTTTAGGTGTAAGAGAGGCAGCTTTTTCTTCGGATTGACTAGTGGGAGCATAATTTACACTGTAGGATCTACCGCTGGGATCATCCCCTAAAAGCAAAGCGGAAGCTGCTAAGGTTTGCTGCATGAGAGGATCATATGGATTTAGAATGGGCGCATCAAGTCCGGCATCTAATGCCATCGCACAAAAGGTTGAATTAATAATATCCCGCCTGGGCAGTCCAAAAGAAATATTACTAAGACCCATTGTAGTTGGGTAACCAAAGTGCTGTCGATACAATTTTAACGTGGCAAGGGCTTCAAGGCCAGCCCTAGCATCTGCCGCGGCTGTTAGGATGAGAGCATCCAGTATAAAATCCCCGGGTTTAAGACCAATTTCGAATGCTTTATGAATGATTTCTTGTATTACTATTAACCGATCTTGAGCGGTTTTAGGCACTCCAGCTGGACTAATCGGTAAACAAAGGATAGCAGCTCCATATTTTTTTGCGAGAGGCAAAAAAGACTCTAAGCGTTCTGGCTCTGCACTTACTGAGTTAATCAACGCCCTGCCAGGATAAGCCTTTAAGCCTGCTTCTAATGCTTTTACATCGGTTGTATCAATCACCAAAGGAACATCTACCAGCATTGATAATTCTTGAATCGCATACTGCATGGCCTTAGCCTGGTCAATTCCTGGAACACCCATATTTACATCTAGAAGCTGTGCTCCTGCACGTACTTGGGACAAGGCTTCTTTTTTTATGGAAATAAATTGTCCCGAGGCAATATCGGCTCCTAACTGTTTGCGGCCTGTAGGATTAATCCGTTCGCCAATAATGACAGTGGGATGATCAGCACCGAGGTAAATGGTTTTACTGCGGCTGGTTAAGGCGGTAGACTTCTTTGCTAATTGTACCGTGGGTAAATCCCATAAGGGGAGATGCTTTACGGCTTGGTATATAGATTTAATATGTTGGGGGGTAGTGCCGCAGCAACCGCCGATGTAACGAGCACCTGCAGCAACTAACTTTTTTGCCCAATGTCCCATTTCCTCTGGCTGCATAGGAAAAACAGTTTGTTTATTGATTAGGCTGGGCATTCCGGCGTTAGCTTGAACACTGATTGGACAATTTGTAGTCTGTGCTATTTTTTCTACAATTGGCAGTAATTGTGCAGGACCT